>JAXDBV010000098.1:0-12024 GCA_034678415.1 Bacteroidales bacterium | reverse complement strand
TATGTCTTTTATGCAACGACAGGCTGCAACCTGCGGGTTTGACCTTGAATAGTTGTCATAGCTGAAACACGGAACTGAATGCGATCAGGACAGCAATTCATAACCGGTTTTACTGTTTACCGGATTCTAAGCTTTTAATGTACATATCTCTTTGCCTATCGAATTCCAAATCCCTTTCGTCGCCCCACAAGGAGGGATCATTGCCTCTCTTCAGAATCCATGCATCCCTCCATTTATTAATATGTTTAAAGAACAACGCGGTTTTATGCTGCCTTTCCTCCCTGGTAAATGATCTGGGCAGACGGGAAGCCTGGTCCTGGTACCAGTATGCGACGGAGGCCAGGTCGAGGGTTAGATTATTGTCATGTCCATGTTCAATGGTAAATAAACATGAGCGGTCGAAGCAGATGGGGTCGGAAATGAAGAAACGGTATACATGAGTAAGGCCCAGCCAGCCTGTTTCATTGTTCACGCGGGCATAGCCAAAACAGGGATGCCAGAACAGTTCCTTAGGGCACCATGAAGTATTAAAGAAATCTTCTGTACCTGTCCCGTGCAGAGTAGGCAGGGTATCGCCATCAATGAACACCATTTCATCTCCTTCACCGTACCAGTCGGTGGTAGGACAATTAACATAATACTGGATGCCGACAAACTGACCTTTACCCTTGATATCGGCAAACATATAGTTTTCCTTGCCATTCTTATTATTATCTGCTCCGATCCGGAATGTTTCCGACACCGGTTTTCCTTCGGTCACTTCATGGTTATACCATGCATGAAAACGGCCCGATCCCTCGGGTAATCTTGTCAGTTCGTAATAATCGATAATATAATACAATGCTCCTATGGGTTTACCGGTCTGGTTTTCAATCTCAATCCTGGCGCCTGTGGCAAAAGGCATAGCAAAATAACAGACATATGCTTTACCTCCGGCAGGAGCAACGGAGACCGGCATGCTGACAAAATGATAGGACTCGTTCCACCCGTTGCCGAAGAACGGGCCAAAGGGTGACTCTACCGAAGGAAACGGATTCCCGTCCCAGTACATCCGCAGAATAATATCGTTGCGGCTGAGTTCATCTGCCTCCGGTGCCAGCGTGAACCATATATGGCTGATGATTCCCGCCCCGCGAACATCCATCAAGGTAACCGTAGCCCCATCCTTTATGTTGACCAGGCAATCACCATTCCCGCCTGTTTTATCATAGCTGCTGACACGTTTTGATTTTATCCCATCCTTCAACCTGAAGAGGGAAAACATTTCATTACCAAAATCCTGAGATAATAGCGAGCCTGTGTGCAGTAACACAAGCAGTAACGTAATTGTTTTTTTCATACCCGATAGTTTTTATTTGTTTTTTATTATTTCACTAGTTTTGGAAGATTTCTTTAGTTGATCATTCTATTTCCAGCATTACAACAGATTTAGCAGGCAGTGTCAGGGTTAGCATCCCGTGTTTTAGTCTGAAGTCATTGAATTCAGCCGGAGAAATATTATCCGGGTTTCGGAAAGTGTTATGGGAGTTCATGGCAGGGGCTGTGAGAACCCGGCCGGACACACGCTTTGTCGTTTTTCCACTAAGTTCACAATCAAGATATAGAGGGTTATCAGGGTCAGGGTTGCATAATGAAATATGTATCTTCCCGGACATGTCCCTGGAAGCCGACACACTAACTCCGGCAATTTCCTTTCCGCCGTGCCGGTAAGGAGGACATGTCAGGTCACAGGGGAGCAACAGGGCATCCTGATGCACCTTATACATCTCAAATACATGGTATGTTGGCGTAAGGATCATCGAATCTCCTTTGGTTTTTATCACTGACTGCAGAACATTGATCATTTGGGCAATATTCGCCATTCTGACACGGTCGCAGTGCCGGTTCAGAATATTGAGGGTTATGCCTGCACACAACGCATCGCGTAAAGTATTTTCCATGTAAAGAAATTCCTGTTTTGTTCCAGGATCCACGTTATGCCATGTACCCCATTCTCCCACTACCAGCCCGACATTCGTTTCCGGATCGTATATATCCATAATGGAATCATGCTTGTTGATCAGTTCTTCGATGATGGTGGCTCTTTCGAGGATGGCAAACCATTCGTTTTCACCGAAATGCGCGGCTGATTCGCTGAGTAATGGTCTGGACAGTTCTCTCCTGAGTCGGGTACGTATGGAGGTATAATAATGGAAATCAAGACCTCCCATCCTGTAGCGGCGGGCGCCGGGGCCGGCATTCTTCATCAGGACATCAGTCCATTCGTAATTATCAAACTGCGGGCCTGCGGCGATCATAAACGGTGAAGAATCACCAACCCATTGGATAAAAGTCGAGTATCGTTGGAATAAGTCGGAATAGTATTCGGGGCGCATGGTACCGCCGCAGCCGTCACTTTCATTCCCAATGCCCCAGTACCTGACCCCCCACGGTTTTTCATGACCGTTTTTCTTCCGCAGATCCGACATGGGATTTACATCATCACTGTTCACGTATTGCACCCATTGCCGTAGTTCCTCCACGGTACCGCTTCCAAGGTTTCCGGTGATGAAGGGCTCGGCACCGATCATCTCACAGAAGTCCAGAAATTCATGGGTACCGAAATGGTTATTTTCTATGAGGGAATCATCTGGTTCATCTGGCAATATACGAGGCTTGTGAGTAATATAAAGAGGCCTGTTTTCTCTGGGACCTATACCATCCATCCAGTGGTAGTTATCGGCAAAACAACCGCCGGGCCAGCGTACGACAGGAACGTTTAACCTGCGCAACGCCCCGACAACATCATTGCGTATGCCACGCGTATTGGGTATGGGCGACTCTTCCCCGACCCATATGCCGTCGTAAATACACCGGCCAAGATGCTCAATGAAATGCCCGTAAATGTTACGATGGATGGTAAAGCTCCCCCGATCGGCATATATGACCAGTTTACCGGACTGACCGGCAGGAGGATCAGAGAGAACAATAAAAGAGAAACAAAACAGTAATCCGGGAATGGTGCATATTGTCACCACAAGGTACTGTATCTTTCTTAAAGGATTTCCCTGTATTGATGGCATATTTCCAGTGTTTTTTATTAACTGATAACCAGTTCCACGGCAGTGACAGAGGCTGGCGGGAAGATGACCGGTTCATGAATGTCCAGTGTTTTTTCTATCGGTATCAACGGATCGTTGTCCGGATTCATAATCTCAAATTCAGGTTCAGCAACCAGTTCGAATGCCCGGGCCGAAAGTATTTCATTATCGGTAACATGGAGAGTAGTTTGTACCGGATTGGTTCTATTCGTATTCACTATATGAAGGAAAATAGTATTGCCGGTACGGCTTGCTGTTACGTCAAGGTTGCTGTCAGATGAAGACACTTCAAGAAATTCTTTTCCGCTGTGATGGCGATACAAACTCATGACTTTGCCGACCGGCATCAGATAATTCCTGCCTTCCGGAAACTGTATGATGATCGCATTGGTCATCCAGCGTGTGCCGAAGAAATCTGCCAGGGTGGCTATCTTAAGCATTTCACCGTGCCGTTCATGTGTGTTAAGTAACCGGGCATAGGAAACACCGGCAGCCCAGGAAGAAAGGACTTCGCAACGGTTTCGGCCACGCAGGCTGTAATGAGATTCTGTTAAAGCAAGCTTTAGATGTGTTGAACCTATCTCATTCTTCATATCCTCTATTTTGTTATTTCGGATTTCAAAACCGTGCATCAGTGCTTCCCAGGTTTCAGCAGGATTTTTTCGATACTCATTTTCACGCAGGATAGAGGGTGTATCACCTTTGCTCCCCGGGTCGAAATGATGATGAAAAGCGATATAGTCAATATATTCACCGGCAATATCCATCATTTGTTTTGCCCAGCCACTGTCGCCCCAACCGATGATCTTTATTGACGGATCCACATTCCTCATGGCTTTCGCAAATTCAACCGTTTTTTTTGCCGCCTTCACATTATCGAAACCGTTAACATAGGAAGTTTCATTCCCTATTTGCCAGACTTTAATTGTTAATGGGTTCTTAAATCCATGACTTTTCCTGAGTTTGTTTGACGGATTATTACAATAATCTACCCATTCAGCTGCTTCCTGTGCATTTGCCGACCGTATCTCACCTTTTTTTGTGACCGCCAGGTTAAGGTCAGTTCTTCCCTCTGACTCAAAATTCACACACATGAGCGGATCGGCATCAACCTGGTTGCAGAAATCAACGAACTCGGCTGTACCCACCTGGTTGGACTCCATTCCGAACCAAAAGGTATTGAGCATGGGTCTTCGTTTATCACGTGGACCCACACCCTCCTTCCAGCGGTAATAAGCACTGATAATTCCGCCCCAGCGGATCATGGTTGGGGACAATTCCCTGGTGATCTGTATGACATCCTCCCTCCATCGATCTTCTGCATAATTCCATGCGGCATCTACCGCGCATTCGGTAGCCCCCAATGGTTCCATGAACTGCATATACAACCAGGGGGATAATTCAAACAGAGGCTCAGGATTTACTCTCACGGCAGACATAGAATCCCCCGAACAGTAAATACCGGCACCGGAACCAATAATCAAGGAAGCACTTCCAAGGCCGGTGATCTTCATGAACTCACGTCTTTTCACAATTTGAACAGTTTTTTAATTAATAATCAGATTTTTAAGTATTTTTCTTTTAATTCTGAAGACAGTACCATAACTAACGCCTTCGGGAAAAGCTACTTTATCAGAAATATCTTACCAATTCACCAGATCTTCCGACCTCATAGCCCCCATTTTACCCTCCGTGTATCGATCAAAGTATACCGGTGAAACGCATCCGTCATACAGGCCGTCGGGATGCTGAATGTGGCATAAGGTTGAAAATTATCCAGCCGAATCAGGGGCGGATGATGATTAAGGAAAAACCGGTATCATCTTCATCCAAATTCCGAAAATTTACGTAGAAAAATGAAGAACCTTGTACGTTATTCTCCCAGACTACGATGATACTCGTTTAACCCAAAGCTAAATCAACCCAAGACATGCTGACTTTTTACGCTGTTAATTATAAATCAATCTTCACCACGGGAGAGAAGAGCATATCTTCCCTGCCATCGATTCCGATGCCGAGACGTACAAAAACATAATCCTGCTCAGGCATTTGCAGACTGCTGAACGTGGGTACATCAACGCTGATGCTCACGTTGTTCCAGTCAGAAATACGGCCTCCTTTAATATGTTCGGATGCTATATTTCTCTTGTAATCAACGAAATATCCTTTATTGACAAAAATAGATACATTCGTTATATCCCTGGCATTGGCATCGGTAATAATCTTTTCCACACTGAATGTGGCGGTTATGGTGCGCGATGCAACCGAAAAGGACGGATTACGTATCATATAGAATGGCATGACTTCAATATCTATTGTTTTATTTCCATTCAGCACCACCTCGATAGTATCGGAATTAGTTGCGTCATTATACTTAGACATAAAAGGACCTTCCCATTTCGGTATTATCAGCTTGTAGGTGGCATCAAAAATACGTGAGGAGAATGATCCGTCCTGGTCAACAAATACCCATATCTGGGTTTTTTTAGGCCAGCCGGGTTCCCATAATTCAAATCCCACATCATTGTATGAAACATTTATGGCTTCTCCCTGGTATACCAGCCTTCCTTTAAGAAAGGATTTGGGTTCGTCATAATTATCCAATTCGCATGAGGTATTCAAAAGGATACCCAACGCAAACAATCCTATATAAAGTAATCTTATTCTCATGGTTATTGATTTTTTGCTTATATAACTAATGATTAGGATTCCTGATGATCTTGGGATTATTATTAAGTATATCATTGTTTATGGCAGAATAATAATTACCCAGCCTAAACTGGTGTGCATTCTTGGATTGATTAGGTATTAACTTAACGAACACATACTTTCCGTGGTTGGGATTTCCCGGGTCATGAATCCGGTATGGCCACAAACCGAACGACTGGGTGCTGGGTTCATCTGCTTTCCCGGGGTTTGTGGTAAGGTCAGCTGCCATGCCGTTGAAGACCAGGTGGGATAGTCTCCACCTTTTCAGGTCGTAATATGAATGACCTTCAAAAGCGAACTCCACTTTTCGTTCATGGACGATCCTGTCGAAAGTGATATCATCTTCCTCCAGGGGTGTGGTGAATCCCGCTCTGCTGCGGACCTCGTTCATGTAAGTCACGGCCAGGTCATTCTTTGCAAGTTCATACGCGGCTTCTGCAGCGTTCAACAATACCTCTGCATACCGAAAACGAATCAGGGGAACATCGCTCTGGACAGAATAGTTACCTGAACCAAATTTAGGATCTAAATATTTCCTCAAGAGAAATCCTGTTTGTGTGGCACTCTCCATCCCATCGATCGGACCATCGTACCCCACAACCACTTCGCTGTAGTCATTTCCCGGAAGCACTTTCTGGGTACCGAACTCAGCACCGGTAATAATAGTTCCGTCGGCCAGCATGTATCCTGCCCAGATATCCACCGGTTCTCCTTTCCAAAGAGATCCGGGTAAGATGATTGTCCCGGCAAGCCTGGCATCCCTTCCTGCAAATATGTCCATCGGATGGTCATAATAAACATAATCACCTCCCGATTCAGCAACCAGGGGTGCAAATGTATTATCAAGCAATTCATAGGACTGTACCAGGTTAAGGGTTGGATTCAACAGGCCGCCCATATTTGGTTGTTCCGTAAGAGAAAATGGCTGATTTTGCTCTGTGAACCGATGAACTAAACTACCCAGCAGAAAATCCTTCATAAAAATCACTTCCGGATTATTGGTTTTATCATAGAACAGACTGCTGAAGTTGGTGGATAGGTCATCGGGGAACCTCAGATACAGTGAATATAAACCGGAACCTATGATCTCCTGTGCCGCGTTCAGTGCGATAGTATAATAACCATCTGCCTTTGATGAGGATATGCCAACCTCACCTCCGGGTGTTGAAACCAACGGTGTATTGACTCCATACCTGGCGATAGAGCCGGCATACAGGGCAGCCCTTGACTTCATCGCCAGGGCAGCAGCTTTGGTAGCCCTGGATTTGATGGACGGATCATCTGGCAATACCGTTTTGATAGCATCCATCTCATTGATAATGAAGTCATATATTTCAGATTCCTTCGACCGCGGATACTGCAAATAGGTCGGATCGCCGGAATAGTTGTACTCCAGTGGTTCGGTGATAAGCGGTACACCACCCATGCGCTTAACCAGCTCAAAATAAACTGCTGCCCGCAGGAAACGCCCTTCCGCCAGAAACCTTTCCCTGTCAGACACTTCCAGTTTGTCTGCACTGCTCACATTCTTAATAAAAAGGTTCATCTCGCGCAGGATACTATAATCCCAATAGGACCAGTAATCATATGAATAGGTCTGATTCCGCTGACGCCATACCTCGAAATTATCAGAAGGAAATGCTTCATCAAAGTCGCATTGATTCATAAAATAATAAAAATTATACAAATCAGGGTAGCTCTCATACAGGTGAGACAGCACGCTATATGTCAGGTCCTTGTTTGAGTATACTTGTTCTTCGGTAAGAAAATTGGTGGGTTCCCTGTTCAGGAAATCATCGTCATTACACCCCCAACTTATACTCAGAAGAACTATTATTACGGATATGTACTTTTTCATCATAATATAATTTTGATTTTAACGGTATGATGCCTGCCTGTCGGCAGACAGGGAATCCACATGATTTAATACGTGTGTGTATTTGATATATGTGGATTTCATCTTAATAGATTTTTCCGGTTAGTTAGAAAGACACGTTGAAACCAATATTCACATATTTGTTTTGGGGGTAGAGGATGCCCTTGGGCCAAAACCCGGTTTCAGGATCGATATCATATTTGTTCATATTGTCAATGGAGAACAAGTTATAGGTGTTCAGGAATAGGCGGGCCTTTTGTATTTTCAGCCTGGACATCCACCGGGCCGGGAATGTATACCCAAATTCAAGGGTTCTTAAACGGAAATACCTTACATTCACAACCCAGAATGAGTTTGTCCAGGCATTCGAATTATTCTGGTCATTATGTCGGATTGCCGGGTACTCTCCTTCCACCCATTTGCTGTTGATGTCATAAATATCTTCCCTGTGCCAGCGGTCTTCAAAAACCGTCAGCAGACATCCTCCACGTGAATAAGGTATCCTGCTTTCTGAACTGATTTCGTAGGAGTATAGACCGCCTCCGGAGAAATCCGTGCTCAGGTCAAACCCTTTATAAGCCATGGTAAGGTAAAGCCCCACGTTAAGCATTGGCTGCTTCTGGGTGCCAAAACCGATGGGCACCCAATCAAATCCGTTGATGAGCCCGTCATCATTGACATCCCTGTATATGAAATCACCGGGGAGCATTGTCGCGTTGCCCTGTCCATCATTGTCTACAGTATGATTGTTTATTTCATCGAACGAGGTAAACCGGCCAATGACTTCATATCCCCAATACCTGTTCTTCCATCTGTTTTCCACGGAATTATAGTATTGTTCCAGTGAGTTTCCGAACATGGGTTTATAGGTTGACACCCACTTGTCACGGGAAAACGACACATTCGTTCCAACGGAGAAAGTCAGAGACCGGATCTTTCCGTTGTACTGGATTGATCCGTCGGCGCCCACCTGGGCATCGCTGTTTACATTTTCATTGGGAAGGTCATATCCCAGCTCTGATGGCACCAGTATATCATACTTGCGACCTACAAGGCCTTCACGTACCCGTTTGAAGTAGTCCAGCGACCCGCTTAATTTCCCATTCAGGAAAGCAAAGTCAATCCCTGCATCAAACATATTGCTGGTAAACCATGAGATATTGGTTATTGCCGGCCCCCTGTCGCGGGCTCCCAGGACACCTGTTCCGTCAAGCACCGTAAATAATCCCCACTCAAAACTAGTGGCATACGTGTAACCCGACAGGTAATCAAACGGGCCTATGCCGACATTGTCGTCTCCAAGGACTCCATAGGATGCACGCAGCTTCAGGAAGGTAAGAGGGCTGTTGGGCCCCATCCAGTTCTTAATGAAATTTTCTTCTGTTATTCTCCAGCCTACCGATGCAGAGGGGAAGAATCCCCAGCGTTTATCAGGGGCAAATTTCCATGATCCGTCATAACGGCCTGAAAGTTCGAGGTAATACCGATTGGCAAAGTTGTATGTGACCCGGCCGATATAACCGATACGGGCTTGTTCTTCCATCATGTCGGTGTAATCTTTGGAATTGGTTTCATTATAGCCGATGGTCTTGAAGTAATCACTGACCGGTGAGGCCCGCTGAAGATGATAAAAGTTATTCATATCATATCGTTCCACAACATAAGTGGCACCGATGGTATGCTTTCCGAAGGTGTTGTTATAGTTCAGCTGTCCCTGGAATACCTGTTCAGCCAGTTTCTGACTTTCTCTCAACCGCTGGGCTTCTTCATTTCTCGCCGTTATTTCATAGGTGTCTGTCTCAGGGAGATAGGTATAGGCATTATACCTGTATTGCTGCATATTTCTCAGCATATCCGAGTACTGGTATGAGTACAGTCCTTTGGCCGTAAGCCCTTTTATGGGAAATTCATATTCCACTGATATATTGGTGGTCAGAAGGTTCTTGTCCTGGTCATTGTATCCTGAAATGTTCCTTGGCAGTACTGCAAAGTTGTTAGAGAGAAAAGGGATGTTGTTTATATACTTGGGATTGTCATTGGCGTATGGCCGTGTTGTAGGAGTATTCAGATACAAACCGTACCGTATGGGGTTTGAACCGCCACCTCCCTGTATTCCCGAGTTTTTCCTGTCATCCAGCGATCCGCTCAGTTGTACTCCCACCTTGAACCGTTTTATGTTAGCCGTGACATTGCTCTGGAGGTTAAAGCGTTCAAAGCTCTGTTCACGTCCGATAACCTCAGTCTGGTATAATCTTGAGAGAGAAACATAGTAGTTCACATTTTCATTGCCTCCTGTAGTATTAATATTGAACGAATTATGAGGTGCATTTTCCTGAACCACAAAATCATACCAGTTAAAGCTTTCATATCCTTCCTCAGTTCCGGCTTTCCATTTGTCAAGCTCTTCCCTCGTGATACCGGTTCTACCGAACTGATTCATATCCGATTCAGCCATCCCAAACATATACTGGTAAGCATTTCCTCCTTTAGGAGCTCTTGACCAGTTATCCCATCCCCAGTATGCATCAATGTTTATGACTGATTTTTCCTGCCGGCCTTTTTTCGTTGTCACAAGGATCACGCCGTTGGCAGCCCTCACACCGTAGATAGCGGCGGAAGCGTCTTTCAGAACAGTTATGGACTCCACATCGTTTGGCGAGAGACTGTTCACCTTTTCAACGTTGCTCTGTATGCCGTCAATAACATACAGCGGATTACCAAGGTTACGCACCTGGATACTGGCATACGATCCCGGTGAACCATCGGTCATACGATATGACAGCCCGGCAATTTTACCGGCAAGGGAGGAGTTGATGCTGGTGGTGTTAACCCTGCTTAAATCTTTTATGGTAGCATTAGAGATAGCACCTGTGACCGATTCTTTTTTCTGAACCCCATAACCCACCACCAATACCTCATCAAGAATTTGGGTGTCACTTTCCAGGGATATATTAATATCCTGGCCCAGCCAAATCACTTCCTTCGTTATATAACCGATGAATGAAAGTACTACCACCGGCTTGTTACCCTTTGCTTCAATGGAGAAGCTTCCCGTGGCATCGGTAATAGTACCAATGGTTGTACCCTGTATTAATACATTAACCCCAGGAAGCGGTTCACCGGTCTTCGCATCCTTTACACTGCCCTTGATTACCTGATATTGAGGTTTTAAGGACTTTGCTTCAGGTGTTATAACAATAACATTGTTTTCAAGTATCCTGTAACCAATAATACTATCTTTTAATAGCGTTTCCATCAGATTTGTAATGCTTTCATTCTCAATGGTAATGGTCACCGTGTTATCCAGATCCTGAAAATTGTCACTGTAAAAGAATCGATATTGACTTTCGCTTTCAATAATCTTTAGTGTCTCCTTAAGTGTTTTATCTTCGACTGACAAACTCAGATAGGTGCCTTGGGAGTATATACTAGCTGAGATTGCGAAAGTGCTAAGCAGACTTAGAAGTATAGAAATCTTCATAATTACTAAAGCTTTAATTTTTTTGTCATACAAGGATAAATTTACCCATTTGTAAAAATTTTTCATAGTTTTGTGTGCTTATGTTATTTTACTTTTAGAGATATTCTGTCCCCTTGGAATATCTTGGAATAACACTGAACCGGGTTGATATATAATCCGGTTCATTTCTTATTGAGCAGGATCTCTTATATGCATAACAGTTTATTTGGTTAACAACAGTTTCATATATAATTCACTCTAATTATTATACGCGGCCCTATAGTGGTTTTGCAGTTTAGCGTCTAGTTTCAAATGAACCTTCCCAACATCTATTGTGTACTGAACCGGGATAGTTAGCCTCAGTATTCCGAGTAATTGTTCAAGTGTTTCTTTTTCAATAATGCCTGAGAAATGATAGTCGAGCAGTTCATCCGACTCCAGTATGATCTTAACATTATACCTTCTCTCTATCTTCTTCACCAGTTCCCCGAATTTCTCCCCCTCGACAATCCAGCGGTTATCCTTCCACGAGGTATACAGTTCGGTTTTGACATTGTAATCCTTTACCACCGGGTACCACGATGTGACCGACGACGGTGTCTTCTCAGCTTCTCCTTCTCTTTTCTCTACTTCTTTTATCGTCTCAGTGGTGATATCCCTGCCTGTACCATCTACATAGCATGTTACCTTCTGCTTGGGTTCCATGACCACCGCAAGTGGTGTTTTCTCCCTGTCTTTGCCCTCTATCCTCACCTCTCCATCCACCAGCGTAGTTACAACCTTCTTCTCCTCCGGATATGCCTTTACATTGAACGTCGTCCCACAGGCTATGATTGATATGTCAAATGCATTCACCACAAATGGCTTCTTCTTGTCCGTCTTTACCTTGAAGAACCCTT
>JAXDBV010000097.1:0-4367 GCA_034678415.1 Bacteroidales bacterium | reverse complement strand
CCTTGATGATATATTTGATAAATTCGATGCCGGCAGGGTGAAACAGATTATCAGCCTGGTGGCTCAGCATGACTTTGGACAGATTTTCATCACCGATACCAATCTGAAACATATTGAAGGTATACTGGCTGAAATAAATATTGAACACAGAATATTCAGGATCAATGACAGGATTGAGGAATACTAAATAAGCATGAGTCAGGATAACCTCCTGCAGGAAGGTCTCTCCTGATCACGGGTATGAAGATATTATGGGACAGAACCGGAGGAATAGGCCAAAGAAACCGTTATTAACGAAGGAATTAAACCAATGGAACGAAGCAGGCCAAGGCGTCTGGATGAGCTGATCAGGGAATTCTTCAGGAGTATCCCTGCTGCCGGTAAGATGAAGGAGATGGCACTGGTCGGACGATGGGAAGAGGTAGTGGGTGCCCCCCTGGCCAGGCACACAAAAAAGATCTACCTGAAGAACAAGGTGTTGTATGTCTACCTCGATTCATCGGTGGTAAGGAACGAGCTCTTCATGATGCGTGAGATGCTACTGAACAGGCTGAACGAGGCGGCGGGGGAGAGGCTGGTTGAACGGATCGTCCTCAGGTAGGATGCCTTCCCGTAAAGATTATTGTTCCATCATTTTTCCGGCCACTTCACGGCTGATATAATTTTCATATGACAGGCATACCTGTGTGGCCAGCGTAATACTCTGTTCAATAGCACGATCCCAGAAGCACAGGTCGTAATCCAGGGGATGGCCTGTACAGCCTTCGCGGTGTAAATTGTAGGCAATGCCCGCATTGAAGCTGTCACCCGCACCAATGGTGCTTACAGGGGTGATCGACGGAACGCGATATACCCTTGATCCTTTCGCCGAGATGAATGTCACGCCATTGGAGGAAGCAGTGTAAATAAGTATCTTGTGGTTGTTGCCGACAGCATTAAAGCTTTCCTGTGGATTGCGGGAACCGAAGATGTGAAGAAAATCTTCGTCCGATCCCCTGATCAGATCAGCAAAGGAGATATTCTCACGGATAAAGGGGCGTAGTGCGTTCAAATCATCTTTATGACTTTGTCTGATGTTGGGATCATAGAGGATTGTTGCCCCCTGGTCCCTGGCCTTGTGCAAGATCTGTGTGAGGGCCGGTCGTACCTCTCCGGTCAGCGCATAGAATGAGCCGAAGAGGAGGATGTCCCCCGGATGAAAATCAGGAATTTCCACCGGGAGTCGTTGTGCGGGATAATTTTTGTAAAAGCTGTAGCGTGCGTTGTTCTCCCTGTCAAGGAATGCCAGGGCGATAGCGGTCTGGCCATTCCTGAACCGGCTGACATGATCGCAACGGACATGATTATCGGCCAGGAAGGAATGAATGATCTCACCGGCCGGGTCATACCCGTATTCACTGATGAAGTATACGGGTGCTCCCAGCCGTCCGAGGGTGATGCACGTATTGAGAGACGATCCTCCAGGCATGGCGGCCACAGGCTTGTTGTCCCTGAAGATCAGGTCGATCAGCGATTCACCGATGGCGTAAAGCTTGCCCACCGCCTTATTTTATCAGTTGTGATATCATTTTAAATTCGTCGGTGCCCGAATGACGTGTCAGCTCGAACAGGATGGATTCGCAGCTGGTGATCAGTATCCCTTCCTGTCGCATGCGTTCAAGGGCAGTACTCTTGTCTCCCGGCTTGCGCGACGAGACGGCATCGTCAACCACGACAGGAACGAACCCCATGGCCGACAGGTCGATGGCTGTCTGCAGAACACACACATGTGCCTCTATACCGGCGATGATGATGAATTTCTTCCCCAGGGGAACGAGGGCATCCATGAAACCCGGCTCATCGCAGCAACTGAAGTACTTCTTCTCCAAGATTTCTGTTCCCTCAAGTACGGTGCTGACAGGACCGATGGTCGGGCCCAGTCCCCTGGTATATTGCTGCGTCACAAGAACAGGTATACCAAGGATTTTAAGCCCTTTCACCAGAACAGGTACATTGCGGATCAGATGATCCGGTTCAGACATGTGAGGGAACAGGCGTTCCTGTATGTCAATAATGAGACCTGCCGACTCTTCGCGAAGTACTCTCATGCGACAAGGTGTTATGTTTATATTGAAGGATGAGAGGCATTCCGTGATTTCTCCCCCAGGTAGCCTCCGTGATGCCGCTTGGCATAATCGCCGGCAGTGAAGCCGATCTTCTCCATCATGAGTACAACCAGTATATCCCCGATGACGGTCATGGTAGTGGTTGATGTGGTGGGTGTGAGGCCGAGCGGACAAACCTCCCTGGGGTTGCCTGTGAACAGTGTGACATTGGCCAGTGCCGGCAAGGTGCTGACGGGATTGCCGGTGATCAGGACAATGGGAATACCGGTGTAGAGGTTCCGTGCCAGGTCGACCAGCTCAATCACCTCCCGCGTCTTGCCCGAGTTGGAGATCAACAGCAGGATATCATCGGGCTGTATCACGCCCAGGTCACCGTGTTGCGCACTGCTGGGATGAAGAAATACTGCCGGCGTCCCTGTTGAACTCAGGGTGGTGGCAATATTCTCCGCTATCTGACCCGCTTTCCCCATGCCGGCCGTAACAACCTTCCCCTTTTTCACATGTACATGGGAATATATCAGTTCAACGCTTTTCTGAAAATCATCGGTCACGGGTATACGGGTGATGGCTTCCGCCTCCTGCTGTATAAGTGCTATGATCCTCGATTTCATGCACCACATGTATTAATTGAATTAATGACACAAAGGTATCAATTTATGATTTGTTTTTCATGAATTCAATAAAACACAAAGTTATATCATCTCGTTTTTAGTATTTTTGAGTTCTTTATGAGAAATTGCCGCAGTATGAAATCAATGGTTCTTGTTGCAACCGGTACTTTGGAGTTGAGGGATGTGCCCCGTCCGCTGATTCGTTCCTCTGACGATGTGTTGATCAGGATGAGCAGGGTAGGGGTGTGCGGTTCGGATATCCATTATTATAAAATGGGAAGGATCGGTGACCAGGTCGTTCGTTTCCCCTTTGTGCTGGGGCATGAGGGGGCAGGCATCGTGGAGGAGACCGGTGCAGATGTGACCGGACTGAAGGCAGGTGACCGGGTGGCCATCGATCCGGCTATGCCATGCTGGACATGCGATCAGTGCCTGGCCGGGCGGTTTCATACCTGCCGCAAACTGAGGTTCCTCGGTTGTCCGGGTCAGGCGGAAGGTTGCCTCTCTGAGTATATCATTATGCCTGCTTCAAGCTGCTATACCATACCTGATACGATGACCATGGATCAGGCGGCCCTTACCGAACCCTTAGCCATTGGTCTACATGCTACCAGGTTGGCTCCACCCCTCATCAATTCCACCGTTGGAATCCTTGGATATGGACCCATCGGGATGAGCGTGGCCCTCATGGCACGTCAGCTGGGAGCGGCCAAAATTTTCGTGACAGACAAGATCCCCGCTCGCCTGCTGATCGCCTCGGCAAACGGGGCAGCCTGGACTGGTAATCCACTGAATTCCAATGTGGTGAATGAAATTTTGGGGATGGAACCATCGATGCTGGATGTGGTGTTCGAATGCTGCGGACAGCAGGAAGCCATCAATCAGGCTGTTGACCTGCTGAAACCGGGAGGTACACTCCTGATCCTTGGCATCGGTGAGAATGATTCCGTACAATTCCCGTCTCATGTGATACGCAGAAAAGAGCTGACCATAAGGAATGTAAGACGGCAGTGCGACTGCGTCGAGGAAACCATTGATCTGATAAGCAAAGGCATAATCAACGCCACCGTCATGATCAGCCATCGCTTTCCCCTCTCATTAACCACCGATGCATTCGACATGGTGATGGCCTATCGCGACGGTGTGATGAAGGCTATGATCGACTTATGATAACAGGTACTATTGACAGGATTTAAATTTCTTACAAGTATGGTTATACGTTTGAAAGATCAGTTTGCCCCCGGGTCCGATGATGTACAGGCACAGACGGCGCTGAAAAAGTATGAAAAGATATCCACCTTGATCTTCCATAGCGCCAGCGATGCTTCAAAAGCCGTGGCCCAGGAGATCGCTGCCATCATCAGGATACGACAGCTCGAAGGGAAAAACTGTGTGCTGGGATTTCCTACCGGCTCCACTCCCATCGGGGTGTACAGCGAACTGGTTCGCCTGCACAAGCAGGAAAAGCTCAGCTTCAGGAATGTCATCACCTTCAACCTCGATGAGTATTATCCCATTCAGCCGGATTCGTTGCAGAGCTTCGCCCGGTATATGCATGAATACCTCTTTGATCATATTGATATCCTTCCGGAAAATATTAATGTCCCCGACGGGACCCTGCCAAAAGAGACGGTGAATGAGTATTGCACCC
>JAXDBV010000096.1:0-8849 GCA_034678415.1 Bacteroidales bacterium | reverse complement strand
AGGCAGGCCATTGATACCATAAACCGGCTTAATCCTGATTTCGTGATCACCGGCGGCGATCTGATCATGGATGCCATGAACCAGAAACAATCACGGGCTGATTCACTGTATGCCATATACATTGAACTGAGCCATCTGCTGAACATGCCCGTTTATAATACCATGGGGAACCACGAGGTGTTCGGCATTCATGAGCGCAGCGGTGTCAGCCCGTCACACCCTCTGTTCGGGGAAAAAATGTTTGAAGCAAGGCTGGGACAGAGCTATTATGGATTCGACTACGGGGGCTGGAGGTTCTATATATTGAATTCGGTTGAAGGGACAGCGGACAGGGAGTACAAGGGCAGGGTCGATTCGGTGCAGCTGCGGTGGCTTGCCGCGGATCTTCGAAACGTACCACCGGAAACACCTATCTGCATCAGCCTGCATATCCCCCTCATCTCGGTTCAGACACAGCTTCTTGAAGGAGCGACAGCGCCCAACAAAGACTGGCTGGTGGTGGCAAATTCAAAAGAGGTGCTTGACGTGTTCAGGAACCATAACCTGAAACTTGTGTTGCAGGGCCATCTCCATTTCCTGGAGGATATCTATGCCATGGGAACCCGTTTTATTACCGGGGGAGCCGTCTGCGCTTCATGGTGGAGAGGCCCGCGGAACGGAATGGAAGAAGGATTCCTTTTAATAAAGGTGAAGGGCAAAGAATATACCTGGAAATATGTTGATTTTGGCTGGGAAGTCACCCCGTAAGCATTCCTGTGATAATTACATAATTAATTCAGTAGATAATTCAGTAATTAATTCAGTAATTAATTCCTTAATTAACAGAAAGGTACAACACGCATTGTATAACGGGCAAGTGAGATTGTGTTTGATAAGAGGCAGGCAGCATCGCCGGCATACCTGGTTTCACGGGTCACTTGAGTGAGAGAGGAGGTTTACGCCGGGTCATGGAAAAACGATTTGGAACCGCACCGGTTTTTTTCACCGCCATTTCCACTATTCTTGGCGCCATACTCTTTTTGCGTTTCGGTTATGCCACCGGCACATTAGGGATAGCCGGGGTGATACTCCTGATCATGGTAGGTCATATGGTTACGCTGCCCACCGCCCTGGCACTCTCGGAGATTGCCACAAATGAGAAGGTCCAGGGAGGGGGTGAATATTTCATCATCTCCCGTTCTTTCGGACTGAACATTGGCGCCACCATCGGCATTACTCTTTTTCTTTCACAGGCGATCAGCGTCGCTTTTTACATTATTGCTTTCACAGAATCCTTCTCACCCCTGTTTGATTTTTTCAGGGATAAGCTGTCTGTCACACTCCCCCGCCAGGTGATCAGTCTGCCTGCGATGACTATCCTGGGAATATTGATCCTCAGGAGAGGCGCCAACATGGGGATTAAGTTCCTTTACATAATCAATGCCATTCTGTTCTTCTCGCTCATCATGTTTTTCCTGGGCAAGACCGACTATTCACCGCCGCCGTCTGAAGGATTTCTCAATGGTAGTATAAGAGGCATGGATCAGTTTTTCATCGTGTTTGCCATTGTATTCCCGGCATTTACAGGTATAACAGCCGGTGTGGGTTTGTCGGGCGACCTGAGGAATCCGAAACGATCCATCCCGTTCGGCACGGTATCAGCCACCATGCTGGGATTGGTGATTTATATGCTGGTGGTGTGGAAACTGCATGTATCAGCCAGTCCGGAGGATTTGTTATCCGACCAGCTGGTCATGAGTCGTATTGCCGTACTGGGGAGTATTGTTGTACCCATAGGCCTGGCCGCTTCCACCCTGTCGTCGGCCATTGGTTCATACCTGGTGGCGCCACGCACCCTCCAGGCACTGGGATCCGATGGTTCGTTCCCCATGAAGTTGCTGAACAGGTTCCTTGCCAGGGGACAGGGTGAGACGCAGGAACCCTACAATGCCGGGTTGGTGGTATTTGTCATTGCCTTCGTATTCGTGGCCATGGGTACCGTGAATGCAGTGGCAAAGATCATTTCCATGTTCTTCATGGTCACCTACGGTTCGCTCTGCCTCATCTCCTTTCTTCACCATTTTGGCGCCGATCCCTCCTACCGTCCCTCCTTCCGTTCAAGGTGGTATCTATCGCTTCTGGGATTCCTGATGTGCATGTACCTAATGTTCAAAATCAGCACGGGGTACAGCCTGATCGCCATTGCGGTTATGATCCTCATTTACATGTGGATACACTTCACTCATAAGGACAGACAGGGTATTGAGGCCATCTTCCAGGGAGCCATCTTCCAGCTGAGCCGGAACCTGCAGGTGTATCTCCAGAAATCGAAGAAGATGGCCAGGACACAGAAATGGAGGCCGGCAGTGGTCTGTGTCTCCGCCGACACCTTTGAGCGGGATGATGCCTTCCGGCTGGTGAACTGGCTGTCGTACAAGTTTGGATTCGGCACCTATATACACCTCATAAAGAATTATTTCTCAGCGATGAGTTGCCAGGATTCCAGGCAAATCATGGATCGTCTGGTGGAAAAAGCCGGAACGGAAAAGTGCAATGTATATCTTGACACGCTGATTTCACCCTCCTACACTTCGGCCATCGCACAGGTGATACAGCTGCCCGGAATGTCAGGCATGGAAAATAACATGGTGTTGTTTGAGTTTGACAAGGACAATCCGGTGAACCTGCGTCAGATCATTGACAATCATGCGCTGGTACGTGCCGCCAGGTTTGATGTTTGTGTGCTGGGAAGTTCACGGAAGAAAATCAATCCGAGGAACGGTATCCATGTGTGGATACGGCATACCGACATGGAAAACACGAACCTGATGATCCTGCTCAGCTATATCATCCTTCTTCATCCATACTGGAAGAAGGGGCAGATCAAGATTTTTCTGGTATCAAGGACAGGCAATGCAGACGAGACAAAGAACGCTATTCTCACCCTTGTGAAAACAGGAAGGTTACCCATCTCAGCAAAAAATATTGAATGCTTCTCGTCGGACGAGAATCACGGGTTCAGGGACCTGATCAACACACATTCTGCCGGTGCTGGGCTTACCGTGGTCGGTTTCCGGACAGAGCAGCTGAAGCATGACCGCGAGGCACTGTTCATGGGGTATGATCAAACGGGGAACATCCTCTTCGTCAATGCCTATGATCCCAAGGAGATTACCTGACGGCGAATATAGAAGGCGCTCCCCGGACGTTGAGCTCCGGTGGAAGGAAAGAAGGGATATTAGTCATCACGGGCCCGCACCCTCGCGTTTACTGTATATGCATTACTGCCCGGATATCAGGTAGATTGACCCGTGTTTTTACATACCTTGTTCAACATAACAAAGGATTTATTGTTACTAACCCCGGAATGGCAATGTTTGCAGCCGAAATTCATCGGTTCATCAAGTTTATGGAAAGAAGCCCGGATTTTCAGTTTATTTTTTCGGTAATTTGCAGTTCCGTGGGAAAGCTATAATTTCAACGAATATTCATACACATATTCAAGGAGAGGTTCAAATAATACAAGGATCGTATGGCAAAGAAGGCGCTGATATCTGGTATAACGGGACAGGACGGGTCGTATCTGGCCGAGTTGCTGCTGGAAAAGGGGTATGAGGTTCATGGCATTATACGTCGTTCATCCTCATTCAACACCGGCCGGATTGATCATTTATACAAGGACCGGCATAATAAGGGGATCCGTCTGTTCCTGCATTATGGTGACCTGACCGATTCGAGCAATCTGAACCGTTTACTGGAGAAGATCCATCCTGACGAGATCTACAACCTGGCGGCGCAGAGTCATGTCAAGGTATCGTTCGACCTGCCAGAATACACAAGTGAGGTGGACGGCATCGGCACCCTGCGTTTTCTGGATGCCATCAAGGAGACAGGAGTGACGACGAGGTTCTACCAGGCATCTTCGAGCGAGTTGTACGGCAAGGTGCAGGAGACGCCACAGACGGAGAAGACACCGTTTTATCCCCGGAGCCCGTACGCGGTGGCCAAGCTGTATGCTTACTGGATCGTGACCAATTACCGTGAAGCGTACAACCTGTATGCCTGCAACGGGATACTGTTCAACCACGAGTCTCCCCGCCGGGGCGAGACATTTGTGACAAGGAAGATCACGATGGCAGCCGCCAGGATCAAAGCGGGGCTGCAGGAAAAGCTGTACCTCGGCAACATGGATTCAAAGAGGGACTGGGGCTATGCCCCGGAATATGTGAAGGGGATGTGGCTCATGCTACAGCAGGAGGCCCCGGATGACTATGTCCTTGCCACCAATGAAACGCATACCGTGAGGGAATTTGCCGAAATCGCCTTCCGAGAGCTCGGAATGGATATTGAATGGAGCGGTCATGGGAAGGATGAAAAAGGAACAGACAGGAAAACAGGCAGGGTGTTGATTGAGGTCGACCCGGAATATTTCAGGCCTACGGAGGTAGACCTCCTTATCGGTGATTATACAAAAGCAAAAATGATGCTCGGCTGGGAGCCTGCCGTCACTTTTCGTGATCTGATAAGGATCATGGTTGAGGCCGACTGGAATAGGGTACATCAAAAGATATCAGAGTAGTGGAAAAGAGTTCAAAGATTTATGTGGCAGGTCATTCAGGACTGGTAGGCAGCGCGCTGGTCCGGAAGCTCAGAAGCAAAGGTTATACAAATATTACAGGAAGGCTGATGGAGGAGCTGAACCTGCTCGACCAGCAGAAGACGCTGGATTTCTTCCGGCAGGAGAAGCCCGAATATGTTTTCCTTGCCGCGGCAAAGGTCGGCGGGATAATGGCCAACAATACGTACAGGGCTCAATTCATCTACGAGAACCTTCAGATCCAGAACAATATCATTCACAGTTCCTATGTTACGGGTGTAAAGAAATTGCTATTTCTTGGCAGCTCATGTATTTACCCGAAGAATGCTCCGCAACCGCTGAAGGAGGATTATCTGCTTACCTCGCCGCTGGAATACACGAATGAGCCGTATGCCATCGCCAAGATTGCCGGCATAAAAATGATTGAGTCATATAACATTCAGTACGGCACCAACTACCTTGCAGTGATGCCCACGAACCTTTACGGGCCCAACGACAACTATGACCTGGAGAAATCGCATGTTTTACCTGCCTTGATCAGGAAGATGCATCTCGGGAAGTGCCTGCAAAGGGATGACTGGCCCGCTATCCGGAACGATCTAAACCGGAAGCCGGTGGAAGGGATTACCGGCGCCGCCGATAAGGATGTGATCCTGGGTATCCTTTCGAAATATGGCATTTCTGTTCAGGGCCGGGCACAGGTCACTGTCACTGTATGGGGAACCGGGACTCCGCGCAGGGAGTTCCTCTATTCCGACGATATGGCGGATGCCTGCGTCCACCTGATGGAAAATATTGATTTTCAGGATATAGTAAAAGAACAGGCGAAAGGTCAATCGAAGGAAAAGAATATTATTAACACACATATCAATATAGGAACCGGCAGGGATCTGACCATCAGGGAACTGGCCATTATGATAAAGAATACCGTCAGCTTTGAAGGGGAACTGTACTGGGATACATCCAAACCGGATGGCACCATGCAGAAGCTGCTCGACGTGACAAAGCTGAGACACCTGGGCTGGTCGGAAAAGATACCCCTTCCCGAAGGCATCAGGCAGGTATATGATCAGTACATTACCCAGACGGAACCGTAATGATGATAAAAAAAACAATGAAGTACATACCCATTATGAAAACAATTCTCCTTGTTATTACCTGCCTGTTCTTTCTTCGACCCGGATATCCGCAGTCAAAACAGGACATGCCTGATCTTTCGGGATTCGGTAAGATATGGGCGATGGAACACCTGCCGGTCGACTATTTCCAGCAGAAGTACCAATTTGTTCCCGACGACCAGTGGCTCGAACGGGTTCGTATGTCATCCCTGCAGTTTGCCACCTATTGCTCTGCATCGTTCATATCACCCGACGGGCTGATATTGACCAATGATCACTGTGCCAGGGGAGCCGAGACGGAAGATGGAGAGAATTTTGATTCTACCGGTTTTTATGCTGCCACCCCGGAAGAAGAGAAGAAGATACCCGGTTTGTTTGTCCGGCAGCTGGTGCGGATCGCTGATATCTCAGCCGAGATTGACCAGGAAGCAGGGAAATATACCACCGATGCCGGCAGGGATTCCGTCAGGCAGGAGGTGATCAACCGGATGACAGAGGACTATGCATCGAGGGAAGAATGGAAGGATCTGGAGATTGAACCGGTCACATATTACAGCGGGGTGAAAACCTCCCTTTACGGGTATAAGAAATATTCCGATATCCGGCTGGTATGCCTTCCGGAAGTGGTCATGGGCTTTTACGGGGGTGATCCCGACAATTTTGCATACCCTCGTTACGCGCTCGACTTTACCATTTTCAGGGCGTATGAGAACGACAAACCGGTGAACTCATCTGATTTTTATTTTCCTGTCAACACGGCCGGAGCGGTGGAAGACGAGCTTGTTTTCGTAACCGGCCATCCGGGCAGCACGGACCGGTACCGAACGGTTGCACAGTATGAATACGACCGTGATTACAGGTACAGGATCCTGTATACCTACCTGAAGAACCGGTATGACATCCTTGCGGCAGAGGCAAAAAAAAGGAACAGCCGGCACCTGGAGGATCAGCTGTTCATTATCGCCAACAGTCTGGAAGCCTACGGAGGGATCCTGGATGGCCTGAATGATCCTGAACTGATGAGAAGAAAGAAGGAAGTGGAAGATTACATGCGTAAAGAGTACCTGTTGCGTCCCGGGGCGGTTGATTACTGGGAACAAATGGACGGATACTATTCATCGATGAAGAATGATGCGTCGGAGGTGCAGGTGCTCAGACCCTCTTCGTTCAGCGGGGACATCCTCATGCTGCTCTTCCATATCGACGGTTTCCTGGACGCGTTGAAGAAAGAGAAGCCGGAAGGGGATCTGGAGGAGATGAAACAGGATCTTGTGACGGCAGCTCAATCGGTTTCAGACCCGGTACAGAAGGAATACCTGCGTGTCATTTTTAATGAACTCAAAACCTTTGCCGATCCTGAAGATGATTATCTGGACAGGATCCTTGACGGCAGGACACCGGAAGAAGCTGCAGAAGAAATTCTTGATAAAACCGTGTTTGCAGACACGATCAAACTGGTAAAATTTCTTGACAGGAGACTGAAAAGGATTGATAACGGTAAGGAACCACTGGTTGAGCTGAGCCAGGAGCTGGTACCGGAGTATGTGAAAGCATACAGCACTATGGCTGCCAGTCAGAAGGAACGTATTCTTCTGCAGAACAAGTTATCACAGATGATGTTTGAGATCTTTGGCTACAGTGTGCCGCCCGATGCCACATTCACCCTTCGTTTACAGGATGGTATTGTCAAGGGATACGATTACAACGGGACCACCGCCCCTTATAAGACCACTTATTACGGGTTGTATGACCGGTTTTATTCATTTGACCAGAAAGATCCGTTTGCCCTTCCCGAGCGATGGAAGAATCCGCCGCCGGAGATGCTGCCCGTCCCGTTGAACTTCGTTTCCACCAACGATGTTATCGGTGGAAATTCAGGCAGCCCGGTAGTCAACAGGAACAGAGAACTGGTCGGACTGGTATTCGACGGGAACGTGGAATCCCTTCCGGGGAACTTTATCTACAATGAAAAGAACAACCGTACGGTATCAGTGCATGTGGCCGGGCTGGCTGCTGCCCTGAAATATATCTATAAAGCCGACAGGCTGCTGAAAGAGCTGGGGCTGTAGAAAACTTCGTTCATAGCACATGTTATCCACTGATTAGCAACAGAATAGCATTATCCGCCAGAATGATATAATCCTCCTTACAAGCCGGTAAATCCCCGGGCCAGTATATGCAGGGATCATTTCGCTATTATAATATATATTGTGTAAGGAATTGAATTAAAGGAAATACTTGTTAATTTTATAGTTTATTTCATTATAAGAGGACAAGCTTTTTCACATGAAAATTTCAAAGGCAATACTGGGTGTGTTTATCTCTCTGCTGGTATTCTTTTCCTGTGTACCGCAAAAGGATCTGATTTATGTCCAGTCGCCCGCAGAGAAAGAGAGGAAGCCCGAGGTGTTTTATATTGAGTCAGCGGTAAAATACCTCATACAGCCCGGCGATGAGCTATATATAAGAATCTCCACTTTTGATGAAGCATCGAACATATTCAGTACCACGGGAAGGGATTACATTTCACAGGTTGATGTAACCCTGATCAGTTACAGTGTGAATGAGGAAGGGTATGTACGGTTACCATATGCTGGGAATGTAAGATTGCTGAACCTGACGCTGGATGAAGCAAGCGATGTTGTTGAAGATGCCCTGAAGGGGTTTATCAACCAGCCAAGTGTGAGTATTAAATTCGTGAACAAGAAGGTAACCATTCTCGGAGAGGTTGGAGAACCGGGAATATATAATTTCTACGATAAAAGCATTAATATATTCCAGGCATTAGGTCATGCCAGCGACATCAGTGAATTCGGAAACCGGAAGAAAGTTCTGGTGATCAGGGAAGAGAACAATGTGGTGACGAAGACGTATGTCGATCTGACCAGCGAGAAGATCTTTACTTCGGCCTATTATATTGTAAAACCCAATGACATCATATACGTGGAACCCCTGAGACGAAAGAAATGGGGTATGAACGTATTCCGGTTCGATCTGTTGTTTTCCGTAATATCGTCCACCTTACTGATCCTGAACTTCCTGAGGACGTCACCATAGGCTCACGGCAGATTGCCGTATGTATGCCGGTAAACCATGAGGCACGCTTGCTAATTATTCTGTGACCAGGTGATTATATCACCGGCATCTTGTCATGT
>JAXDBV010000095.1:0-35285 GCA_034678415.1 Bacteroidales bacterium | reverse complement strand
GAATACCGGTCCAAGCCGAACAACCTGTTTGGCAGCAGGACATACGAGGTCTTCCTTTTCATCAACGGAGCCATGGGTACCTTCCTCATTGGTATTGCCGTGGGAACCTTCTTCACCGGTTCTGAATTCTCGGTGAACGAGATGAACTTATCACGATGGGAAACCCCCACCCATGGACTTGAAGCGATCCTGAACCTTCAGAACCTGGCTCTGGGTGTAACAGTGCTGTTTCTTGCCAGGGTACTTGGTATACTGTATATCATGAACAGTGTGGAAGACAGCCAGATTTTATCAAGGTGCAGGGATCAGTTGTGGTATAATGCCATCCCTTTTGTGGCGTTTTTTCTACTGTTTGCCGTCAGGCTGATGCTTATCGACGGGTATGCCGTGAACCCGGCAACACAGGAAGTTTTCATGGGACCGCATAAATACCTTCATAACCTTCTTCAGATGCCACTTGCGGCAATCTTTTTCCTTGTCGGGGTGATACTGGTACTGTTTGGCATCCTCCTGTCACTGGTCAGAGGTGACCGGAAAGGAATATGGTTCACCGGTCCTGGAACCGTATTGACCGTGTTCTCACTCTTCCTGGTGGCTGGTTTCAATAATACGGCCTTCTACCCTTCAACCTATGACATTCAAAGCTCGCTCACCATCAGGAATGCATCCTCGAGCCTCTACACACTGAAAGCCATGTCTGTCGTGTCGTTGCTCGTTCCTTTTGTCATCGCCTATATCTGGTACGCCTGGAAATCCATTAATAAAACCAGGATCACCGATGAGGAAATGTCAGAAGAAGGTCATGTGTATTAAGTATGAATAATAATCATTAATATTATGTATATCAAAGAAATACTGCTATATCTTATATGGCCGGTAATCATCATTATTGCCTTTTACGCGGTAAAATGGGCCCTGAAATTATCGGAGAAATATATTTCTGAGGAAGTAAAAGAACAGACTGATTCGTAAGGTAAAATATTAAAAGCAGGAAGGTCCAGCATCGGACATGGAATATTTTGCTGACCGAGGTTGTCAAATAATAATACCGGCAATCTTTTAATTGTGTCAAATACATTTATCCCTCTAATATTTATAAATCATAATTATATTTTATGAAACTATCTTATTATTGTTGCCTTACGGCCATGATGTCGGTTATGGCCTGCATGATGGGGCCGCTGGTCCATGCCCAGAGTGGTTCTGCCCGGTACGACCAGTACCTCAATCCTCGGGAGATTAATGAGGTTTTGAAAACCCTGAATCAGAAATATCCTGGAACGACACGGCTGATAAACCTGGCCACCACACCCGGCGGTACTCCCTTGCTGCTGATCGAGATCAGTAACGAGGCCGGGAACCCGAAAACCACACCAGCCATCCTGGTGGCGGCCAATATGGAAGGAACCGTGCCATTGTCGAGCATGGGTGCCCTTGTCCTGGCAAATCTGGTTCTTGAGAAGAAAGAGGCCTGTGATGATCTTGCCTGGTACATTATTCCTTGCGGAAATCCTGATGCGGCATTCCGCTATTTCTCAAAGCCGCTGTGCATGGATCCGAGGAATGGCACACCATTTAATGAGGATCTTGATGATCTGACGGATGAAGATGGGTTCAATGACCTAGACGGGAACGGAATTATCACACAAATGCGGGTGAAAGATCCGCAGGGAGAGTGGATGGTAACAGAAGACGATCCGCAAATGATGAAAAGGGCCGATCCTTTCAAGGGAGAAAAAGGGGTTTATAAGTTGTATACGGAAGGGATTGATGATGACAGTGACGGCCAGTACAACGAAGACCCTCCCGGCGGTACCAACGTGGGTATTAATTTCCCTCACCTGTTCAAACACGAGACTGAAACTGGAGGTTTATGGCCCGGTTCCGCACCCGAAGCATTCGGAATAATGAAATATGTGTATGAGCATCCTGAGATAGCTATGGCCTTCACCTTTGGTTCAACCGATTTCTGTCGGGTGCCCCCCAGGGGGGGGAGGCGCGGATCAGTGAACCTCAACGAGATAAAAATACCCGAGCGTTTCGCCCGGGTATTCAATGCTGACCCGGAAAAAACGTATACCATGGCTGAGATCATGGATTTACTCAGGCCCATGATGCCCGAGGGGATGGAAGTGAGCGAGTCGATGATCGCCGGATTCCTGGGTCTCGGAGCCGTGATCAATCCTCTGGAGGAGGATCTGAAATTTTATAATGAACTGTCGGAAAAATACAAGGAATACCTTAAATCAAAGAATTTCGACGCCAAGCGGCTTGATCCGGAACCCGATAAAGACGGATCGATAGAGCTGTGGGCATACTATCATCTCGGTATCCCATCCTTTTCTATGAACCTGTTTACCCTGCCCGAACCCCCGGAGGAGAAAAAAGAGTCGAGTGGTATCACTGTGGAGATGCTGGAAAAGATGAGCACGGAGGAGTTTATTGCCCTGGATCCCGGGAAGGTGACACTCTTCATGAAGGAGGTGGGTGCTCCTCCGCAGTTCAAAGCCGAACAGGTGATTGAGATGGTCAAATCGGGGCAGATGGCCTTGGCACAGATCGCATCCATGATCAAACAGATGCCCAAGCCCCAGGCCGCCGGCAAGGACGGTGATCCCAAAACAAAAGCCTTACGGGTGTTCAGTAACCAGCACCTCGGAGGAAAAGGATTTGTTGAATGGAAACCCACCAAACATCCAACCCTGGGTGATGTTGAGATAGGAGGGGCTGTACCTTTTACCGATAACACGCCTCCGCCATCCATGATCGATTCTCTCCTGAATATTCAGGTACCATACGTTCTAGCGCTGGCCGACAAGCTGCCCCGCCTTGCCATACTGACTACCAGGGTTACGTCCAAAGGTGCAGGTGTGTTTGAACTGGAAGCATGGGTGGAGAACAAAGGGTACCTGCCATTCCCTACTGCCATGGGTGACAGGAACAAACAACCGGCTCCGGCAGTGGTGGAAATCGATGTTACTGGAGCCACACTGCTGTCAGGCAGGAAAAGAACAACCCTGAACCGTATACAGGGTAACGGGGCTGAAAAAATAAGTTGGCTGTTACAGACCGAAAAACCGGTGGATATTACCATAAGACTAATGTCAAAAAGTGCAGGTAACGACCAGAAAACAGTTAAAACAGGAGGTGTGAAATGAAAACCAGGATTTTTATCGCCATAGCTTTTTTCCTTGGGATCGGTACATATGGTTATCCCCAGGTTACAACAGAAAAAATCACCCTGCCACTGCGGTTTGACCATTATTATACCTATGGGCAGGTGGTGGAGGCGCTGAAGGTACTGCATGCTGCCTATCCCTCGCTTACCGGCCTCGACCTTGTTGGCAAAAGTGAGGAGAACAGGGAAATATGGGCGCTGACCATCAATAATCCCCAAACAGGTAATGCTCTCGACAAACCGGGAGTATATCTCGACGGCAATATCCATGGCAATGAGATACAGGCAGGGGAGGTGTGTCTCTATTTTGCCGAATATATGCTGAAAAAATATAGTACGAATGAAAAGATCAAAACGCTGGTAGACAGGAATGCCTATTACATCATACCTGTTGTAAATGTGGACGGGCGCTATCATTTCTTCAGCGATCCTAATACTCCCAGTACTAATCGTGGCCTGCGCATCTCGCGGGATGATGATAAGGACGGGCTTTTTGATGAGGATTTCCCCGACGATCTGGACGGTGACGGCAATATCACCATGATGAGAAAGAAGGATCCCTTCGGCAGGTACAAGACCGATCCCGAGGATCCGCGCCTCATGGTCAGTGTCAAGCCAGGTGAGGCAGGTGAATGGACAATCCTCAGCGATGAAGGTATCGACAACGACAATGACGGGCGGATCAACGAAGATTCGGAAGGTTATGTCGATGGAAATCGCAACTGGGGCTATAACTGGGCGCCTGATTATGTCCAGAACGGATCGGGCGATTTTCCATTTCAGGGTTCAGGGATAAAGGCTATTGCGGAATATATGATGAAACGTCCGAATATTATCATGGTTTATGCGTTTCATAATAATGGAGGGATGTACCTGAGAGGTCCCGGAACAAAAGATCAGCCTGAGTTTCCCAGAGGAGACCTCCAGGTTTACGACTACCTGGGCAAACACCATGAGAGTATTGTCCCCGGCTATCGTTACCTGATCTCATGGAAGGATCTTTATGCCACATACGGCGATTTTACCGAGTTTACCGATAATATTCTTGGTTCATACAGCTTGGTGGGTGAGCTTTTTCCCGATAACAGCGAGACCTACAAGACCGGTGAAGCGAAACCTTCCCCCCCGGAGGAAGAGGATTTCTTTAATGAGTCAGGCTCCAGGGCACGCGAACGACTGAAATTCAACGACAACGTGGTACAGGGTGATCTGTATGCCCCGTGGAAACCATTTAAACATCCTGTGTATGGCGATATAGAGATCGGCGGATGGATCAAGTACAGCTCGCGTCTGCCCCACCCGTTCATGCTTCCTGACCTGGTGCATCGCAATGCTGCCGCAGTGATGTTCTCTGCCCGGCAGACACCCGATGTGAAACTTGAGGTATACGAAACAAAAAAGATTGGCAAAGACCTGTACCGTATACGTGTCAGGCTCTCCAATCCTAACGCGATGCCTTCCGTTACTTACAATGCTATCAGGAAGAAGTCGCACCCGCAGGATATCCTCAAGGTTGGCGGTAAGAATATCACCGTGGTAAGCGGTGGCCGGCTGAACAACCCCTATACCGATCAGGTGAGCTACAAAAAAGACAAACCTGAAGTCCAGATGTGCCAGGTGCCGGGTTTCGGTAAGGTGGAATACCAGTTCCTGGTTTCAGGAAACGGCACGGTTGATGTAAACTACCAGTCGATAAAAGCCGGCAAACGAAAAGTGTCTGTGGAATTCAAATGAGTTGAGAAAGAACCGTGCTCAGGCTTTTTACAGGTATTGTAAAGCAACCGTACAGTAAACGAAAGATTACGTACAAGGCAGAATACAACCATTGTGTGAAAGAAAATCACTGATCACTAGTACCGCCGGATAAATCAGTGATCGTCCTGAGAATAGTGCCAGGTTGTCATTTTTCTACACGGGTATAGATGGTGATTACCATTGGTTCATCCGGCAGTGCCCATTATGAGGTTTGTCATGTAACGATCAAAGCACTGTTACTCCGGTTCATTACGTCATATTTTCAGCATCCGTTCATACCACGTATCCCGGTAAATACCTTGTGATGTGCCTTATACGGAAAAGGCGGGAGTCTTTCCGTATACGTAAATGATGTACTCGGAGAGAAGGCAGTAATCCTAATCTTACGCGAGGGAACTGCTATTCAGCGTTACGCACCTGGTACTCATATCCTTCGATGATGGGGTTCGACAGCAGCTTGTTGCAGGCCTCGTTCACCCTTTCCATGGCCTGTTCCCTGTTGTCGGCCTCGATCTCCAGAGTGATATGTTTGCCGATCCTCACGTTGGTAATCTCAGAAAAGCCAATATTTGCCAGGCTGCTGGTCACCGCCTTCCCCTGCGGATCCAACAGGTTCTTCAAAGGCATTATGTTGATCTCTGCAATAAATTTCATGACACGGTGTTTTTTTGTTTATCCCCCGACAACCTGACCAGTGACACTGCCAGGTATGCCACGATGATGAAGGGTATGGCTGTCAGGCGCAGTAAAATTAACAAAACCAGGGAAATGGCCACCAGGATGTAACGGTATTCATTCCCCTGCCAGCGCAGTTGGCTGAACTTGACGGTTAGCATGGGGATGGTGGAGACCATCAGGAAGGAGAACAACAGCAACGCCAACGTTATGATCCAGGGTGACAGGGCAAGGGTTGAGAGGGTATCATCCTTCCCCTGGAAGGCCAGGGCATAAGAAGCGAAAAAGATACCATTGGCCGGGGTGGGCATTCCGCTGAACGATTCCTGTACGGGCGGGGTAATGTTAAACCGGGCCAGCCTCACACCGGCACAAAGCACGAGCAGGGCCGGGAGATACTGAAGCGTCTGAACACACCATAACCTGTGCTGTGACGGTTCCAGGCTGAACAGGATTAACTGGTACATAAGGAATGCGGGGGCCACGCCAAAACTTACCAGGTCGGCCAGCGAATCGAGTTCCTTGCCCAGGTCGGAATATGAGTGGAACAGTCTTGCCGTGAAGCCATCAAGAAAGTCAAAGATGGCAGCAAGAAACACCATGCCGGCCGCCAGTTCTGTATTGCCGCGGTAGCAGAAAAAGACAGACAGCGTGCCGCTCAACAGGTTCAGCAGGGTTACTCCGTTGGGCAGTTGGCGTATGATATACCCGGTGTGCGGCTTCATTTCCCCTCCGCAATAATTCTTACAAAAATAAGTTAATTTAGAATCCGTCAAACTGGTTTGTTACGCCCGGTGAAAAATTACCTGAAATACTGTATTGGTGTTTTCCTGTTCATCGTTGTTCTTCCTGATGCGACGCATGCACAGGCGCCCAAATACAGCAATGAGTTTCTGGCTGTTGGTGTGGGTGCGCGTGCCCATGCCCTGGCCGGTGCCATGGTAGCCTCTGTGTCGGATGTTACAGCGGGTTACTGGAATCCGGCCGGGCTGCTGCTGACGTCAAAAAAATATGACCTGGGGCTGATGCATGCGGAGTATTTTGCAGGTATGGCCAAGTACGATTATGCCGGGTTTGCAGATGCCATTGATGAGAGGAGCAGCCTTGCCTTCACCCTCCTCCGTTTTGGTGTGGACGATATACCCAATACCCTGGAGCTTATTGACCGCGATGGTAATGTAAGGTACGACCGTATAAAGACGTTCTCTGCGGCCGATTATGCCCTGCTGGTGTCGTATGCGCGTCGGCCTTCCCTCCCCGGCCTGTCACTGGGAGGTAATGTTAAGATCATTTACCGGCATACAGGTGAGTTTGCTTCAGCTTGGGGCTTCGGCATTGATGCTGCCGCCCAATACCGTCCGGGTAACTGGTGCTTCGGGGCTGTGGTCAGGGATGTCACCTCCACGTTTAACGTCTGGTCATTCAATAATGACCTGCTGGAAGAGACATTCATTGTTACCGGTAATGAGCTGCCGGAAGAAGTCCTCGAGCTTACCCTGCCGCGGCTCATCCTCGGCGCTGCACGACGGGTACCATTCACACCCCGAATAGGAATGATGGCTGAGTTGGATGCCGAGATCACGTTTGACGGGAAACGAAATACCCTTATCAGTACCGGCACCGTCAGCGTTGATCCCCGGCTGGGGATCGAGTTCAACTATATGGATATGGTGTTTTTGAGAATGGGAGGAGCCAATATACAGCGTATCCCCGGTTTCGATAATTCCAATGCCCTCACCGTCCAGCCAAACCTTGGAATAGGCATCTCCTTCCTTAACTTCAGTATTGACTACGCACTGACCGATATCGGTGATCAGTCCGTGGCCCTGTATTCAAACATTTTTTCTGTCAGATACACATTCCGGGATAAATCACCGGCCGCCGGCAAATGAATGCGGAGACCCATATACAGTTTACAGGTCGAACGCTTTTAAATAACCATCAACTTCACTAATTTTACGGATGTATGCTATCTCTGAGAATTGCCATAGATTTTGACGGGACCATAGTGGAGCATCGATACCCTGAGATCGGAAAGGAAAAGCTGTTTGCCTTTGAAACCATGAGAGCCTTGCAGAAGGAAGGGCACCGCCTTATCCTGTGGACCGTACGCACAGGAAAAGAGCTGGATCAGGCAGTTGAGTATTGCAGGAAACATGGTGTGGAGTTCTATGCCGTTAACAAAAGTTACCCGGAGGAGGAAATTACACCTGACTCCCAGAGAAAAATTGAGGCCGATATTTATATTGATGACCGCAATATCGGCGGGTTACCGGGTTGGGGTGAGATATGGCACATGCTTCATCCGGAAGAACGGCCTACCCCCGAAATGGAAAAAAGAAACGTGTCACAACAAAAATCAATATTTTCCAGATTATTTAAAATAAATAAAAAATAGTTAAAATAAATTAATATCTTTTATTAAAATATTGATGAGACATTTAATAATATTAAGTATATTTTTAACATTAGTCTTCTCACTGTTGAGTGTACAATCCTGTAAGAACGGGGCTCAGAGGGAAAGAAGGTTGGAACCGGTTTTGCCCGACAGCGTCCGTTCGCTCAGTGCTGATGCTGTAATTCTGCGTACTCCTGAAGCCGGTGAACGGTTTCGGCCGGGCGAGCCCATAAGGATAACATGGGAGCAACGGGCCGGTGGACCTGTGATCGATTCCGTAAAAATATTCATGGATGCAACACTCATCACGTCTGTTCCTTTTTCAGACGGCGAATACAGCGCTACGGGTGACGGATGGGGAACGGGCCGGCACATGGTTAAGGCAATGTTCAGGGATACCGCCGGTGCGATACTTTCCAAATCGGTAATGGTGATGATTCTTTCCGATATCGTTCCCGTCTCCTATTCATACCGGGTTGTTTCCTCATTTCCGCACGATCCTGAAGCTTACACCCAGGGGCTGATTTATGATGACGGGTTCATTTACGAGAGCACCGGTCAATATAGACATTCATCACTGCGAAAGGTGAAGCCGGAAACTGGGGAGGTGATAGGCACGCTTAGCCTTGGGGATGAATATTTCGGTGAAGGGATCGCTGCCTGGCAGGATAAGATCATTCAGCTCACATGGACTTCAAGGGTGGGTTTTGTATATGACAAGTCCACATTCCGTCTTATTAATAAGATTCACTATTCCACCCAGGGATGGGGGTTGACTACCGATGGTACCCACCTTATTATGAGCGACGGGTCTGATATTATCTATTTTCTGGAACCGGAGCTGTTCACCGAGGTGAAGCGGGTTGAGGTGTTTGACTATGAGGGGCCTGTGGAGAACCTGAACGAGCTGGAATACATCAACGGGCAGATTTTTGCCAATGTTTACCAGACCGATGATATTGTGATTATCGATCCGGCCAGCGGAAAGGTGACGGGAAGGATACGTCTCAAAGGTTTGCTACAGAAGAGATACTGGCATGATAAGCTCGACGTGCTGAACGGTATTGCTTATGATGCGGCGGGTGACCGGCTCTTTGTAACGGGCAAAATGTGGCCTTTGCTTTTTGAGATCGACCTGGTTCCGCTGACACGATGATCAGACGGCCACCACATAAGTATCACCCGCGATAACACGAATAGCTGAAGGAATAATCTCGAAACGGAAAGGCGTATGTCCGAGGGATTCACCGTCCGCCTCGACATGAATCATCTTTTCCGAATCGATGGAGATGTAACGACCTTTGAAGGTTGCCACTCTAGGGTGGTGTATGATCCTGCCGTTATACAGTTGTCCGATGCTTCGTATCACATTGATCCGTCCGATTTTCTTGATCATGGTAACATCGAACAGACCGTCATTGGCGATGGCCTGGGGTGTCTGCATCATTCCCCCTCCGCAATATTTACCGATACCAATAGAGATGCTGAAGATGCTGTCCTTGATCTGTTGCCCGTCCACATCCACCGAAGCATGGGAATGGCGGTAGCGGAAGAGGCTGGTGAAAATATTATATAGGTAGAGGAATGTCCCCGACCGGCCTTTGTCTTTAAGCTGGTTGGAACGTTTGACTACATAAGCATCGAACCCGATGCCGGCCATGTTAATGAAGTATCTTTTTTGTTCTATGCTGTCATTGAAATAGTTGACAACGCCTGCATCCTGTATAAAGGTTCTGCTGGCAGCGATGGTACGGATGGCATCCTCGTAATTGCGCGGGATCCGGAACATCCGTCCCCAGTCATTCCCCGTGCCAACGGTAATCATTCCCACCGTGATTTCTTCTGTGGGCACAGCCTGCTGAAGGAACACCCCGTTGATGACCTCGTTCATGGTCCCATCCCCTCCCACCACGATCAGGTTGCGGTAGCCTTTCTCAATCTGATCCTTGGCGATTCGTATGGCATGATGTCTCCCTGTGGTGAATACCGCTGTGAACGGCAATCCATGCTTTCTTAATAGTGATGAAATTTCCGGCCAGTCTTTCTTCCCTTTTCTTTTTCCTGCATTGGGATTTACAATGACCAGCCATTCCTTTTGCGCTTCTTTTTGCATGCCGGTGACATGTTAAACTTCCGAAATATAACAAAATATTAATAAATCAATAATTCAGGGCTTTGTCTTCACAACTATTTGTACATGAATAAGTTCAATTATATATTTGAAAGGAAGAAGGCGCGGTATGGCATTATTTATTCACAACGGGGGCACCGGTCATGTTAATAAAGTGTTTATAAAAGTGAACGAAATTGTTTATAGATGGATTTGCCGGTCAAAAAATCTCTCAGTCAATAAATCGTAAATTTGGAACTCCGGAAATACCGGTCAAATAAATAAAACCTTCAGGAATGGGAAAAGTAATAGCCATCGCCAATCAGAAAGGCGGAGTGGGCAAGACCACGACGGCCATCAACCTGGCAGCCAGTCTTGCAGTGCTGGAATACAAGGTATTGATCGTGGATGCTGATCCGCAGGCTAATGCAACATCGGGGCTGGGATTTGATACAAAGAACATCAAGACCAGCATTTATGAATGCCTGGTGGAGGAGACCAATCCCAGGGATATCATTTTAAATTCGGAAATCGAAGGGCTGGATCTTGTACCGGCACATATTGATCTTGTCGGGGCTGAGATAGAGATGCTCAACATGCCGAGCAGGGAGAAAAGGCTACGGCAGGTGGTTGAACGGGTGAAAGACAGTTATGATTTTGTGCTGATTGACTGTTCCCCCTCTCTTGGCTTGCTGACCGTGAATGCCCTCACTGCTTCCAATTCGGTTATCATCCCTGTTCAGTGCGAATATTTTGCCCTGGAAGGACTGGGTAAGCTGTTGAACACCATCAAGATCATTCAGAACAGGTTGAATCCTGACCTGCAGATCGAGGGGTTTCTGCTGACCATGTATGACTCGCGTCTCAGGCTATCGAACCAGGTAGTGGAGGAAGTGAAGAAACATTTCCAGCAGATGGTGTTTGAAACCATCATACAGAGAAACATTAAGCTGGGTGAGGCCCCCAGCTTCGGTAAGCCTATTCTGCTGTACGATGCCGAGTCGAAGGGATCGCTGAATCACCTCAACCTGGCCAAGGAACTGGCGCAAAAGAATGATATGACGAAGATCAGGAACAAGGAAAAAATCTTGGAGTAAACAGGAATTATGACAAAGAAAATAGCACTGGGCAGGGGACTGGGAGCCCTGATCGATGATGCTGATATGGAAAAGATCAAATCCGTTGGAAGCATCAATGAGATCGATGTGAACCTTATCGAAACCAATCCTTTCCAGCCAAGGACAAGCATGGATGAGGAGAGCCTCCGGGAGCTGGCTTCCTCCATCCGCGAGTTGGGGATCATTCAGCCCGTTACCGTGCGTCAGATACAGGATAACCGCTACCAGCTGATTACGGGTGAAAGGAGATACAAGGCAGCCATCCTTGCCGGACTGACCTCCATTCCCGCATATATCCGTACTGCCAACGACCAGAACCTGCTTGAACTGGCACTGGTGGAAAATATTCAGCGTGAGGATCTGGATGCCATTGAGGTGGCCATCAGCTATAAACGCCTTATGGAAGAGTGCAACCTTACCCAGGAGAACATGAGCGAGCGCGTGGGTAAGAAACGGTCAACCATTGCCAACTACCTCAGGCTACTTAAGCTACCCGCCGAGATACAGCTCGGACTCAAACAGAACAAGCTCAGCATGGGTCATGCCAGGGCGCTGATCACCATTGAAGACCCCCATGTGCAGATAGAACTGTACTACCGTATCGAGAAAGAAGATCTGTCGGTGAGACAAACCGAGGACCTGGTGCGCAGGAGCCAGCAGAACAATGAGGTGATAGAACAACGTAAGGAGAAGAAAGAAAAGATCCTTCAGGATTTCACCCGCCTTGAGGAACACCTGTCACGGTATTTCAATGCCCCGGTACAGTTCAGGCTTAATGAGAAGGGCAAAGGGAAGATAGTGATACCGTTTAACAGCACCGATGACCTTGAAAGGATCATTGCTATTTTCGACCGGTTACAATCCTGATATATCCAATATTTGAGTATAATTGCCGTTAGATGACAAGAAAACAGTTAATGTATCTTGAGGTACTTGTTTTATAACGGCAACTTACGCAATTTTTATTTCCTGACCCTCTTCATCCTGAGCACTGCATACTGTCCGGCCCAGGAACAAAAAGCTTCGTTGGTTCAGGATACAGATACCGTAAGTGTGGTGATCCGGAAGCATTCACCAAAAACGGCTTCGATCTATTCTGCCGTTCTCCCGGGAATGGGACAGGTATACAACAGGAAGATATGGAAGGTGCCCATTGTATATGCCGGTTTTGGAGCCATTGTTTACCTGGTTTATTTCAACTCCACACGGCTGAACAAGTATATCGATGCCTATTTCGACTTTACCGATACCATTGCCGCCACGGATTCCTACCTCAAGCTGATCAGCCCCAACCTTGATCCGGCCACGTTTGATCCGGTTTTGTATCCTGAGACGTACAATCCAACCCTCGCAGAGAGTTTTAAAAGTTTGTTGATAAATAATAAGGAATATTACCGTCGTAACCGTGATTTGAGTTATATTGGCCTGGCTGCCTGGTACCTGTTGAACATCATAGATGCCACGGTGGATGCGCATTTCTATGATTTTGACATCAGCGACGACCTGAGCATGAAGGTGCGTCCTTACTCATCAGGGCCTGTGGCGGCATATTCATCATTTGGAATACGTGTGTCATTCACATTTTAAGAACATGAAAAAAAGAGCTGGATTATTGATGTTGTTGTTGAGTACGTTCATTGTATGGTCGGTATGGGGTCAGGAGAATGATACCACTGTCATCATCGATGAGGAGCCTTTTACCAACTTTGACAGTAACATTGACAGCCTGCTGAACCTGTGGTATGTGAAACAGTCTGCCCATGGCCGTAACCAGGGCTGGAGCACTGCCGACAGCGTGGTGCCCGAGTACCCCGACTCCGTATATATCGAAAGGCTGCGGCGTATCCCTTCTGTCGTCGAGTTATCCTTCAACAGGGTTGTTAGAAACTACATTAATGTATATACCCTGCAGAGAAGGGAAAACGTGGAGGTGATGCTGGGTCTGGCCGATTATTACTTCCCTATTTTTGAACAGATCTTTGATGAACGGGGTCTTCCTACCGAGCTCAAGTACATGGCGATCATCGAATCGGCGCTGAATCCCCGTGCAGTGTCACGTGTCGGAGCAGTGGGCCTGTGGCAGTTCATGTACGGGACAGGACGCATGTATAAGCTGACCATCAACTCCCTGGTGGATGAACGCAGGGATCCTATCCGGTCTACACATGCTGCAGCACAGTACCTTCATGACCTGTATAACATTTATAAAGACTGGGTTCTGGTGATAGCGGCTTATAATTGCGGACCCGGCAATGTGAATAAAGCCATCCGCCGGTCAGGGTACAAAAGAAACTATTGGGATATTTATTATTACCTTCCCCGGGAGACACGCGGTTATTTGCCTGCCTACATCGCTGCCTCCTATGTGATGAACTATTACAGGGAGCATAACCTTGTGCCCAGGAGCATTCATCTGCCCCGCGCTATCGATACCCTCATGATCAGCCGGGAACTGCACCTCAGACAGGTCTCCGAAGTACTCAATATTCCTGTTGAACTGCTCAGGGATATGAATCCCCAGTACCGCAGGGATATTATACCTGCCAGGGGTACGCGCTACCCCCTAGCCCTTCCTTTGGAGTATACCACCCAGTTTCTCGATCTGGAGGAAACCATATTTGCCTATAAGGACTCCATCTACCTCAGCGAGGAGAACCTGACAGTAAATCCAACCGTTTCCCATTATGTTCCGGAACCTCCATCCGGGAAAACGAAGCTTACCTATACAGTGAAACCCGGCGATAACCTGGGGTATATTGCCGAATGGTACCATGTGAACCTGTCGGATCTCCGGTACTGGAATAATATCAGAAGGAATCTTATCCGTTCGGGGCAGAAACTGTCTGTCTATGTCTCTCCTTCCAGGGCTGAGCAGTACAGGAAAATTGACGATATGACCTTTGAGGAGAAGCAAAGAAGCATTGGAAAAGACCCGGGGATAGCACAGGTCATGGCCAGCCAGCCGGTGACACAACCCGCATCGGATGACGGATACATCTATTATACCGTTAAATCGGGAGATACTGTCTGGGATATAGCAAAAAAATATCCCGGTGTGACAGATGCCGATATTTTACGCCTGAACAATCTGAAATATGGAGATAAGATTCAGCCCGGACAAATGCTCAAGATTATGAAGAAGGGATAACTTCCTAATGTCTGATGAAACCGACACGGGTCTTGCTTTTCTTGTTTTCTGTCCTCCTTACCCTGGTGCTGGTTTCGTTGTTTTTCCCCGGGGAAGGGCTGAGGATCGGTCACGGTGTGGTGTTAAGTTTCCCGTCGATACGAGAGCATTTTCCTGAGGTGTTTTCCCGGGGTTCCTTGCCGGCTGTCTCTCACGGCGGCGTGTCAGCCCCTGACAGTTTATCCGCGGATACAGTGGCCGTGATTGTGGAAACACAGGAGGTTGATACCTGGCCGGCCGTACATTTCATCGATTCATCGGGGTTGCACCTCGACCGGTTGTTGGCTCATCCGCGAAGGATCGAGTATCCCGACACCACATTCCGTGTCATGAGGTCGTTCTTTCCTTCGCTCTACCGGCTGAGCAAGGGCAGGGGCAGGGCTCGCATACTCCACTATGGCGATTCGCAGATTGAGGGGGATCGTATAACATCACACCTGCGGAATATGCTGCAGCAACGGTTTGGCGGAACAGGCTACGGCCTCTTCCCGGCAGTGCAGGTGGTGCAAGATGGAGTGTCACTGCGCTTCACCCATTCGGATCACTGGGACAGGTTTACATGGCGCCATTACCGCGACTCGGTGATTGACCATACCCGGTTAGGATTATTGCACAGTTACTGTAGTTTTCATTTGGACAAGAAGGATGCATGGGCTTCTTTACGTGTAAGAAAAGCACCGTCTGCCCTGTCAGGGGCGTTGCATTATAAAAGGGGAAGGGTTTTCTACGGACAGGTCACGGCTCCGCTTTACATGGAGGTGCAACAGAACGAAACTTTTTATTTCCGCGATTCGATCATTCCTTCCCCGGGCTTCAGGGAGACACGATGGAATAGCCCGCCGGCGGCCATCAGAGACCTGGAGATTCGTTTTTCATCTACGGCCGCCCCCGAGATATATGGAATAACTCTTGAAGATACGGCGGGCATCATAGTCGATAATATTCCCCTGAGAGGTAGTGCAGGACTTGAATTCTCAAAAATTGACCCTGATCTTTTCCGGTTAATGGCGAATACCCTTGATGTGAAACTGATGATCCTTCAGTTCGGGGTTAATGTTGTGCCGGGAGAAACGGCCGACTTCCGCTGGTATGCAAAAGTATTTCACAGGCAACTGGTATATCTCAGGCAGTTGCTTCCGGGTATTGACCTGCTTGTGGTGGGGGTTAATGATATGGGTCGCAGGATGGATGGCAAGGTGGTGTCGTATGATAATGTTGAAAAGGTACGGGATGCATTGAAAGATGCAGCGCTTCGTGCCGGCGTACCTTTCTGGGATACCTACCTTGCCATGGGAGGAAAAAATTCGATGCAGCACTGGGTACATCATGATCCCTCCCTTGCCCGTCCCGACTATACCCACTTCTCATTCATGGGATCAAAAATTATCGCCACCCTTTTGCACGATGCCCTGATGGCAGACTATCGCGACTACGCGGCCGGCCTTGACAGCCTGCAGATTGTACCGGCAAAAACTAAAGACAGGCCCGGGAATACCTACTGAGATGCTGCTATGGTATAACATATTCCTTTACCAGCCTGACCGACCGCTGCTCTTCTCCAGCCTCTACTTCTGGATATTCTACCTCTTCGTGTTCGTGGTGTTCTCGTTTGTTTACCGTAAGAAAGCCCTGCGCAACATCTACCTGCTCATTGTCAGCCTGTTTTTCTACTATAAATCAGGGGGGTATTTTTTCTTCCTGCTTCTATACACCACCCTCCTCGATTATTTCATGGGTCTCCTGATATACCAGGCAAGGAAGAAAAGGTATAAAAGGCTCATGGTTTTTTTCAGCCTTCTCGGCAACCTCGGGGTACTGGCCTATTTTAAATATGCCTATTTCCTGACGAATTTTTTTAACAACATTTTTAATGTTGATTACCAAGTGGTTGACCTTCTCGCTCTGTGGTCCAACCGGCTGACCAACAGCCATTTTGATATCAGCTCCATCCTGTTACCCGTGGGTATTTCCTTCTACACTTTCCAGAGCTTATCATATACCCTGGATGTTTACCGGGGTAAGATGGAGCCCGTAAGGAACCTGCTGGATTTCGGGTTCTTTGTGTCGTTCTTTCCACAACTTGTGGCCGGACCAATCGTGCGGGCTGCCACCTTTATTCCACAGCTGTATAAAGATTACAGCCTCAGCCGGCGGGAGATGGGGCATGCCGTGTTCCTCATCCTAAACGGACTGATCAAGAAAATGGTGATCTCCGATTTTCTCTCCATCAATTTTGTGGACAGGGTGTTCGATAATCCTGGTGCCTTCACCGGTATTGAAAACATTATGGCCATTTACGGATATTCGGTTCAGATCTATTGTGATTTCAGCGGGTATACCGATATTGCCATCGGTGTGGCCCTTCTCTTGGGATTCCGCCTGCCTGTCAACTTCAATTCACCTTATAAGGCTCTGGGATTCACCGATTTCTGGAGAAGATGGCACATCTCACTCTCATCCTGGCTAAAGGATTATCTGTATATCTCAATGGGAGGTAACAGGAAAGGGAAGGCAAGAACATACATCAACCTCATGATAACCATGCTTCTGGGAGGGTTGTGGCATGGAGCTCACTGGCGTTTTATTATTTGGGGCGGACTGCATGGGTTGGGCCTCGTCGTTGAACGGGCCTTCCGCCGCCTGCATCTACCTGCCGATAAGAACAGGATATGGCGTTTCGCCGGTGTGTTCATCACCTTTCACCTTGTTACCTTCCTGTGGATCTTTTTCCGATCTGATGACCTTGATTCATCCATGGTTATGATCCGTAATATCTTTCATCCGACAGACCCTGTCATCGCACTGGCAGTGTTACAGTCATCATGGCCGGTAATCAGCCTCATACTGCTGGCCATGATCATCCACTGGCTTCCCTCACGACTGAAGGAGTGGTATCGGGGGATATTTATACGGACTCCTTTTATTTTGAAGGTTCTTATTGCAGCACTGGCGGTGTTCATGATCGTACAGATGAAGTCTTCGGATATTCAGCCGTTTATATATTTCCAGTTCTGATCCCGTCCCTGAGGCGACGAAGTATTGAATGTATCCCGGTAGAGCAATATATTTTATCCGGATAATTTCAGCGGTTCAATTTTTAATGATAAATTGGGTTGCATAAACCAACAAAATATTTCCCATGGCAGGAAGCTCAGGAAAGATCAGTGTTGTTGTTCCGGTATATAATGAGCAGAAAAACATCCCGGTGCTGTATGATGCATTAAGAAAGGTGTTTGACAGGCTGGCACGTCCGTATGAGATACTGTTTATTGATGACGGGAGCACGGATGCCTCGTTCCGTGTGATCAGGGAGATAAGCGGGCAGGATGGGAACATTCACGGGATCTCTTTCTCCCGTAATTTCGGGCACCAGGCGGCCATCCTGGCCGGGCTGGAAAGAACAACGGGGGAGTTGATCATCACGATGGATGCTGACCTGCAGCACCCTCCGGAAGTCATACCGTTGTTAATCGATAAACACCTGGAAGGGTACCAGGTGGTGAATACCCGGCGAAGGGATAAAAAAGCATCCGTCTTCAAAAGGATCACATCAACACTGTTCTACAGGTTGTTGAATTTTTTCTCAGACATCCGTATCCCTGAGGCATCATCTGATTTCAGGCTGATGAGCCGTACGGCGCTTGATGCTTTCCTCCGGTTCACCGAAAGAGCCAGGTTTAATCGCGGACTCGTGGGATGGATGGGTTTTGAACAGGCCACCCTACAGTATGAGGCACCGGAACGCCATTCCGGGACGACGAAGTACAGTTTCCGGAAAATGAGGGTGCTGGCCGTTGACGGGATCACTTCTTTTTCTACCCGACCACTGAGAATCTCTACCTACCTGGGACTGATCGTATTCCTGGCAGGTTTCATCTATGCCGTATACTCACTGATACAGTATGCCAGGGGGAACACCATACCGGGCTGGACCTCCCTGATGACGGTTGTGCTGGTGATCGGTGGCATACAACTATTGTCCCTGGGCATCATTGGTGAATACCTTGCACGTGTCTTTAACGAGTCGAAAGGTCGACCCCTGTATTTCATCAAAGACCAAACACGCTGAGGATGGAGAAAAGGTCTTTTCTGAAAGGCCTCGCACTGAATATTGTTCTCTCCTTCGGTGCATTGTGCCTGTTTTATGGAAGCCTCATACCCGTTCTGAATGAAGTATATTTTTCGGCATCCGGTGACGGCCTGCAGTCATATGTTAATATGCAGTACCATATCAGGTATGATGATTCATACCTCTGGTGCCGGAGCATGAATTACCCGTACGGGGAGCATATATTCTACACCAATTGCCAACCACTGATCAGCAATACGATAAAGTTGCTGGACGGGCTGGGGATCGATCTTTCCGGATACACCACAGGAATAGTAAACGGATTATTGATCCTTTCCGTTGCACTCGCCTCTGTTCTGCTCTACCTTATCTTTGCTGAGCTGGGAGTGGGGTGGGTTACGGGTGCCCTGGCGGGTGCCGGTATTGCGTTCCTGTCTCCCCAGCTTGACCGCTTTGGCGGTCATCTCAGCCTGGCCTATGTCTGTGCCATTCCATGGTTTATCTACCTGTTGATGAGGTTTTCCAGGAACCATAAATGGGGTCTATCGGTGCTGATATCGATCACAGCACTGGCATCGGCCCTGACCCATATCTACCTGTTTGCCTTCCTAATACTGATGCTTCTCGTTTACTATGCCGGTGAGGCCATCACCCGCCGGAAAACCGGAACAGGGCAGTACAAATGGCTGTTCCATCTCATGCTCCAGATCATCGTCCCGCTAACGGTCCTGTGGCTGTTCACCCTTACCGATCCCGTGACCGACAGGCCCGCCCATCCCTGGGGATTCCTTTATTACAGGGCATACCCTCAGAGTGTTTTTCTTCCCCTTGCTATGCCCTATGGACGGTTCCTGGCAAGAATTGTCCCTACCCATTATATCGACTGGGAAGGATACGCCTATGTGGGTGCCGTGGCATCCGTTGCCACCCTGGTACTGTTATGGAAATTCTTCCGCAACCTGGCCGGTGGCAGAATGCAGAATCTCTGGAGGGTCTCTCCTGACAGGACGATGAATTTGCTTTTCTGGGCATCGGTCCTCGCCCTGCTGTATTCCTTCGGCATCCCCTTTATCTTCGGCCTGGAACGGTGGGTTGATTATACCGGGCCGCTGCAACAGCTGAGAGGTATTGCCCGCTTCTCCTGGATCTATTTTTACGTGATGAATATCGTTGCCTTCAGCGGGCTCTGGCATAACCGGGACAAAGGAAAGAAGAAGACACTGCCGGTGCTGCTCCTGATCCTTGCTGTAATAATATTGTTCATTGATGCCTATGTATGGGTGAGGAACAGGGCGGAAGGATTGCAAAATCCTGTAGCCGTCCTGCGTGAACCGGACGTTTTCCGTACCGGCAGGATCCGCCCTGGTGACTACCAGGCTATCATCCCCCTTCCGTTTTTTCATATAGGGTCGGAAAATATTTGGGTGACGGCCGGCTGTAACAGTGAAACGCGGTCACTCATAACCAGTGAACAGACGGGCCTCCCTTCCATGGCAGTACTGCTCAGCCGTACTTCCCTCGATCAGAGCATGAATAGCATCGGTCTGATGCTGGACCTTTCACAGGGAGCTGTTGACCGGCTGCATCTCCCCTCTGACAAGCCCTTGCTTCTCGTTGTTCCTGCCTGTGCAGGGCTTGACCAGAACGCGAAACAGCTCATCGCCCATGCACAGCGCCTTGACTCAACCGGCCACTGCAAGTACTACGCCCTGCCAGCTCGTGCCTTCACCCTAATTTATGATTCGATTGCGCATGAAGTGCTTAAGGCATACCAGCCGGAGAAACTGTATCCTGTTGGAGAGGGATACTGTGATGATTCACTGAAAAGGGTGGTGTTTTTGAACGTTAATGATATACCTTCCATTACTGCCCTGGCAGGGGCAGGTGGTTATTCAGGTATGGAAAAGCGGGACAACATATTGTTTGAAGGGAGTCTGCCCGGAGGCGATACCCTGCACACGTATGTGGCATCGTTCTGGATGGGTTGTATCCGCACCGACCTCTACCCGCGAACCGTTCTTGAATTTACGGAGCATGATACCAACGGCAATGTCGTGCAACAATGGAAAGAGCAGGTGTTCCGCAGGATAGTAATGATTGACGGTGACCGGGCACTGGTGGAGTCGTTGTTCAGGATACTCCATCCTGCGAATACCATCCGGATCAGTATCATGAACCGCCAGCTCGGTAAAAAACACCTGCCGGCAGATGAGCTTCTCATCCGGATTTCGACCGTTACTTTTTATACGGAGGTGCCGGGCGGGGTGAGAATGAATAACCGTTTTTATCCTTCACGAACGAGTGAGTGATAGTACTGTACCGTCTTCCCTCTCATTATTTGAAAACAATACCTCTTACCAGCCACGTCTATGTGGTGGCATGAAGTACAGGTAATTCTCACAGTTGTATGTGTGATCCTCCTCTGACTCTTCCTCCCGATTCTGAATTATTGTCAGTGTATCTCACTGGTTGGATTATAACCTCGGGATTATTTTCTGAGGGTTACTCTGTCGGACGGCTGCAGGGCAGCTTTCCGCTTGTGGATATCAGTATGGGCAATTACGGTCGCTTTAGTCGGTTCTTACCTGTCGATGGGCATGGCATAGGCGGTTACATCCTGTGCGGTGATCTCCTTCTCGCACAGGATGATGAGCCGTTCGAGGACGTTACGAAACTCCCGTATATTACCGTTCCAGTTGATATTCATCAGTTCCCTGACGGCTCCTTCGGTGAAGTTGCGTTTGCCGGTGCCATATTCGTTACATATCTGCTCATTGAAGAAATCCACGAGCAGGGGGATATCTTCCTTTCTCTCGTTGAGTGACGGTACATGGATCAGGATGACGCTGATGCGGTGGTACAGGTCTTCCCTGAAGTTATTCTTTTCGATCTCGCTCTTGATATCCTTATTGGTGGCGGCAATGATTCTCACATCGACGGGAATATCCTTATCGCTTCCCACGCGAGTGATCTTGTTTTCCTGTAGTGCCCGCAGCACTTTAGACTGGGCGGAGAGGCTCATGTCGCCTATCTCATCGAGGAACAGGGTGCCGCCGTCGGCCTGTTCAAACTTGCCCTTTCTCTGCTTTATTGCCGAGGTGAACGATCCTTTCTCGTGGCCGAACAGCTCGCTCTCGATGAGTTCGGAGGGGATAGCCGCACAGTTCACTTCCACGAAAGGCATATGATTACGGTGGCTCTTCTCGTGCAGCCAGCGTGCCACCAGCTCCTTGCCGGTGCCGCTCTCCCCGGTGATAAGCACACGGGCGTCGGTCGGTGCCACCCTGTCGATCATATCCTTCACCTTTTTTATGATCGGCGACTCGCCTACAATATCCTGCACGCCGCTCACCTTTTTCTTCAATACTTTGGTCTCCGTGATCAACTTCGACTTATCCATGGCATTGCGGATGGTGATCAGGAGACGGTTCAGGTCAAGGGGTTTCTCAATAAAATCGAACGCTCCTTTCTTGATGGCTTCCACCGCCGTGTCAATATTGCCATGGCCTGAGATCATGATCACTGGCACATCCGCCGACGTACTGAATATCTTCTCCAGCACCTCGATCCCGTCCATATTCGGCATCTTGATATCGCACAGCACCACATCGAACTTGCCGTTTGCGAACTTTTCCAGTCCCATGTTTCCGTCTTCGGCCAGTTCCACTTCGTACTTCTCGTATTCCAGCACCTCCCTTAGCGAGCTGCGTATGCTTTTTTCATCATCAATAACAAGAATACGCGACATAACTGATAATTATAAATTCATTCAACGTTGCTTATTCACTGCCTTACATGCACCTACGGAATAGAGCTCCTGCCAGTGTTTCCCTTGTAACGTCTCCGGTAGTAAAATTATTCTGTAAAATATCCATTGGATCATCCTGCTCCTTTATTTTTACTTTATGCCTTATAATTAATCCACTTCATGAGTTCCTTCCATGTGGGTTTTTTACCGTACATGAGTATGCCGACGCGATAGATCTTGGCGGAGAGCCAGGTGGTAAATACAAATGTAATGACGAGAAGTATCATGGAGGTGATGATCTCTGCGGGTGGCACTCCAAAGGGTATTCTTGCCATCATCACGATGGGCGATGTAAAGGGGATGAGGGAGAACCAGAATGCAATCTGGCTGTCAGGGTTCTGGAAAGCATTGATCATGACAAAGAGGGCGAGGATGAGGGGGATGGTGATAGGTAACATGAACTGTTGTGTATCGGTTTCATTGTCCACTGCCGAACCGATTGCTGCAAAGAGGGATGCGTATAGCAGGTATCCGCCGATAAAGAAGAAGATGAATAGTCCGATGATTCCCAGCCAGTTCACGGTGCTTATTGCTTCTACAAGTTTTTGTGCTTCGTTCAGCTCTGTAATGGCCGGCGCTGACTGTTGCGGAACAGGGCTTGAGGAAAGGATGCTCTGCTGTGACAGCGGTTGTGATATGTTCTTAGGCATGACGGAGGCCTGCACCATTGAGAAGATAGCCCCGCTGAGAACCACCCACAGGGTGAATTGTGTCAGCCCCACGAGTGCTATACCGACGATCTTGCCCATCATCAGCTGGAACGGTTTGACAGAAGAGACGATAACCTCGACAATACGGTTGGTCTTTTCCTCGATCACGCCCCGCATCACCTGTGAACCGAACATGAAGACGAACATATAAATAAGGAACCCTGCTATATAGGCGATACCCATCGTGATACCGGTAGAACTTTTCTTCTCCACCCCTTCCTCGTTGATCTTAATGGTTTGGACTTGTATATTGGTTTCCACCGCTTTCATGATCTCATCGATATCGCTGATGTTGAATGCTTGGAGTTTCTGTCTCTCGATTTCCTTCTCGAGCGAGTTTTCGATATGCATGATCACGTCGATTGGAGGCTGTTTGTCGGACACCAGTTGCACGGCCGTTGGTACGGATGCAACCAGTGGTGAGATGTACAGCACGCCATAGTATCCTCTCGCCCGGAAATCTTTCTTGATCTCTTCGAAAGGGATATTATCCAGGTAGTCGAACTCCAGGTACTTCGTGTCAGGGATGACCGATGGCAATTTCTGGCCGTTATCGGTGATAATGGCTATCCTTTTTTCCGTGGTGTCGCTGTTGTTCATCATCCATACCGGAACAACAATGATAGCCCCGATGAGGATGGGGGTGAGGAGGGTCATGATCAGAAAGGATCTTTTCTTCACCCTGGTAAGATATTCCCGCTGAATGATCAGTAAAATCTTGTTCATGGGTTTTAGTTTTCCTGTTTATCGCTTTCGTTTATTCCTGCTTTCTTAGTATTCTCTTCCTCCACCACGCGGATAAAGATATCATTCATACTGGGGAGTGTTTCCCGGAAGGATACCATTTTGCCTGTTCCGAGCAGTGCAGAGATGATGTCGTTGGTGGTCAGGCTGTCCATGATCTGCAGTTTCAGGTTGGTATATCCGTTTTCAAAAATGTTTTCGATGATTTTATATTGTGAACTGAGGGTGAAGGTGAGAAGGTTTGGTTTACCTTCAAAGACAGCCTCAAACAGGTTGGAGCGGTATCGCGACCGTATTTCCCCGATCGGTCCTTCAAGCAGTGTCTCAGCCCTGTTGATCAGGGTAATATGGTCGCACAGCTCTTCTACCGATCCCATATCGTGAGTGGAGAAGATGATGGTGGCTCCCTTTTCCCTGAGCTGAAGGATCTCTTCTTTGAGGAGCTTGGTGTTGATGGGATCGAAGCCGCTGAATGGTTCATCGAAGATGAGAAGCCCGGGTTCATGGATCACGGTGGTGATGAACTGCACTTTTTGCTGCATCCCTTTTGACAGTTCCTCCACCTTCTTGTTCCACCATCCCTGTATCTCAAATTTCCGGAACCAGTATAGGAGCCTTTTCATGGCTTCATGTTTTGTCAGGCCCTTGAGCTGGGCCAGGTAGAGGGCTTGTTCTCCTACCTTCATTTTCTTATAGAGGCCTCTTTCTTCAGGGAGGTATCCTATACGGTATATATCATCCGGTGTTATTTTGCGTCCTTCGAGGTATACATTCCCCTCATCGGGAGCGGTGATCATATTTATTATCCGGATGAGGGTTGTTTTACCGGCACCATTGGGTCCGAGCAGGCCGTATATACTGGCTTTGGGGACAGATATACTCACTTTGTTCAATGCCAGGTGGTTGGCATATCGTTTTACCACCTTGTCAGCATGAAAAAACTCCATTGTGCGAGGATTTAGAATTGGTTTAAAGATAAAGAAATACATGGAAGCTATTCAAAATAGCCTCTCATTTTCTCGAACAGGTTCCTGTCTTCCTTTGATTGCCGGGGTTTAAGGTTAGGTGAATCGACCAGTTTTTCGAACACTTTTGCTTCATCCCTGCTGAGGTTTCTGGGGATATACACGTTGATGCTTACCAGCAGGTCTCCGCGGCTGTAGCCGTTCACATCGGGCAGTCCTTTGCCTCTGAGGCGCAGTATCTTACCCGGCTGGGTTCCCGGATCGATCTTTATCTTCACTTTCCCGTCGACGGTAGGCACTTCCGTGCTTCCACCCAGCACGGCTTCCGGTATGCTCAGGGAGAGGTGATACAACAGGTCATTGCCGTCACGTACAAGATCGGGATGTTTTTCCTCCTCGATCACCACAAGCAGGTCGCCGTTGATGCCGCCACGTCGTGCAGCATTTCCTTTGCCCGACACGGACATCTGCATTCCTTCTGACACACCGGCGGGGATACGTATGTCGATCACTTCCTGTCCGCGTACCAGTCCTTCGCCGGCACATCCGGGACATTTTCTTGTGATGACCTTTCCCTCACCGTTGCAGGAGGGGCAGGTTGTGGTGGTCTGCATCTGTCCGAGGAAGGTGTTGGCGATGCGTGTCACCTGCCCTGTGCCTCGGCAGGTGGAGCAGGTAGAATGTGAAGAGCCGTTGGCAGCACCCGTACCGCTGCACTCATCACAGGTTACATATTTGGATACCTTGAGCTTCTTCTCCACACCGGTAGCGATCTCCTGCAGGGTAAGCTTCACCTTGACCCTCAGGTTGGACCCCTTGTTTACACGGCGGGAACGACGGCTGCCGGATCCAAATCCAAAGTCTCCAAAGGTAGACCCGAAGATATCGCCGAAATGCTCAAAAATATCCTCGATCGTCATTCCACCACCACCAAAACCTGAACCGGCGCTGCCCAGTCCGGCATGCCCATACTGATCGTAGCGGGCCTTCTTTTCATCGTTGCTCAGCACCTCGTAGGCTTCTGCCGCCTCCTTGAATTTCTCTTCGGCTTCCTTATTCCCGGGATTCTTGTCAGGATGGAATTTTAATGCCTGTTTCCTGTAGGCTTTCTTGATCTCTTCCTTGGTGGCATTCCTGGGAACTTCAAGTATGTCATAATAATCCCTTTTTGCCATACAACCTCCGGTGATTGCGTTTTACTCGACGTATTCTTTTGTGAGTATATTACTCACCCACCACAACCTTAGCATGTCTGATGACCTTATCATACAGGGTATATCCCTTAAGCACCACGTCAATGCACTTGCCTTTCAGCGATTCATCAGAGGCAGGAGAGGCCGAGACCGCTTCATGGAAATCGGTACTGAATTCCTTATTGAGGGCGTCAATCTCGTTCACACCCTGACCTGACAAAAAGTCCCTGAATTTATTATATATCAGTTCAATTCCTTGTTTTACTGCCTCTGGTTCCCTGGTTTCCTGCAGGGCTTTTAATGCACGTTCAAAATCATCCATGATGGGGAGTAGACGAATAATGATTTCATTACCAGCATATTTGATGAGATCGGACTTTTCCCTCAGCGTTCGTTTACGGTAGTTGTCAAATTCAGCGGAGAGACGCAGGTATTTATCCTGTAACTCTTTCAGTTTATCTTCGGCTGCAGGTTCAGGCTCAGTCTCTACAGCTACTGCCGGTCCTTCATCCATACCGGCTTTACTTTCAGGATTCTCTTCGTCAGATGTATGTTTTGAATGACCCTGCTGTTCTGGTTGAGCCTGTGCCTCTGTTGTTTTCTGTTCTTCCTTCTTTTCTGTTTTCTCGGTTTTTCTCGTCATGAGTCCTGATATTGTTTAAGATGAACTAAAGCCGATCCGCAAAGAGTTTGCCAATCGGACGGGTGCGACAAATTGACATACCTTCTTCTGCCGGTATTGGCGAAATGACCGGAAAAACATCCGGGGGTATGATATTGTAGATCCTGATCATCTGAGGTATTGTTTCAGTGTATTCTCCAGTTGTCGGCTGCGCAGGTTTGTGGCAAGGATGATGCCCTGGCCGTCGATGAGAATGCTGGAAGGGATTCCCTGTACCTGATACAGGGCGACAGCCTCCGAGTTCCAGGATTTCAGGTCGCACACATGACTAGGCCATTCGAGCCCGTCATCCTGTATAGCTTGTAGCCATCCTTCTTTTTTATAGTCAAGCGAGATGCTGTAAATGGTGAATCCTTCCCCGTGCGTAAAGGATTTATCCCTGTACTTGCGCCAGGTCCTGACAAGGGTTGGATTTTCCATGCGGCAGGGGCTGCACCAGGCCGCCCAGAAATCGATCAGCACCATACTGCCTTTTAGGGATGAAAGGGACACGGGCGTACCGTCAGGATCAGGAAGTACCAGTTCGGGGGCTTTGTTGCCAATATGTATTCCCACCGTTGCGCCGGCCGGTTCTTCAATACTTTTTTTCTGCCGGCATCCCGGAGACAGGATAACAAGGATTATACCACTGATTAATACAATAACATTCTTCATTGTAATCCCCTCATTTATTACGTAAATAATGTATTAATTCTCAACGCGTTTGATATCTGCTCCTAGCAGCCTTAGTCGCTGATCGATTTGTTCATACCCGCGATCGATCTGTTCGATATTATCGATTTCGCTGGTTCCGTTTGCCGAGAGGGCGGCGATGAGCAGGGCTACACCGGCGCGAATATCTGGCGAAGTCATTTTGGTAGGACGTAGCTGGTGTTCATGGTTCAGACCGATCACGGTAGCCCGGTGGGGGTCACAGAGTATGATCTGGGCACCCATGTCGATCAGTTTGTCGACGAAGAAGAGGCGGCTCTCAAACATTTTCTGATGGATAAGCACGCTTCCTTTGGCCTGGGTGGCAACGACGAGGAAGACGCTGAGAAGGTCAGGGGTAAGACCCGGCCATATGGCGTCGGCAATGGTCATGATCGATCCGTCGATGAACGTATCTATCTCATAGTGTTCCTGCGGGGGGATGTGGATATCGTCACCTTTCAGTTCCAGCCTGATGCCCAGCCGCCGGAACGAATCGGGTATGATGCCAAGGTTGTTGTAAGAAACGTCTTTAATGCTTATGTCTGACCGCGTCATGGCGGCCAGGCCAATAAAGCTACCTATCTCGATCATATCGGGCAGGATGGTATGGGTGCATCCCTGTAGTTCCTTTACTCCTTCGACATAGAGGAGGTTGGATCCAATCCCGCTGATCCTGGCACCCATATTATTGAGCATCCTGCACAGCTGCTGAATATACGGTTCGCATGCGGCGTTATAGATCGTGGTTTTGCCTGGGGTGAGAACGGCGGTCATCAATATGTTGGCTGTTCCCGTCACCGATGCTTCATCGAGGTGCATATAGGCTCCCCGCAGACGGGTTCCGATCACCTCGTAGAAGTCGCTGTCGGGGTCATGGCTGAACTGTGCGCCCAGTTTCTGGAAACCAAGAAAATGGGTGTCGAGGCGGCGCCGGCCTATCTTGTCACCTCCCGGCCGGGGGATGAATGCCTTCCCGAACCTGGCCAGAAGGGGTCCGACAATCATCACCGATCCGCGCAAACTGATACTCCTGCTGATGAACGCTCGTGAATGCAGGTGATCGAGGTTGATATTGTCGGCCTGAAACGCATACTCGCCCTTACCCAGCTTCTTTATCCTGACATCCAGGCTGCCAAGAAGCTGTATCAGATTGTTTACGTCCAGTATGTCGGGAATATTGCGAATGATCACTTCATGCCGGGTGAGAAGGGTGGCACAGATAACCTGTAATGCTTCATTCTTTGCACCCTGGGGTATGATCTCACCTTTCAGGCGGTTGCCGCCTGTGACAATGAACTTACTCATGCTGGTTCCTCTGGTTCACATTAGGCCGGTAATCAGGTTTTCTGGGATTCTTTCTTTTTTTCGATTTGCTCAATATATCTTTCGATTCGGTAAGCTTGAGGTCATCTCTGACCTTGATCTTGCCTCCCGACATCACTTCCAGATCTTTGAAGATCAGGTCATCGTTTACCACATTTTTGTTCCAGGTGAGGTACGATTTTTTCATGTGGTTGGCAATGAGCTTGATCAGCTGATCCTTTTCCTCGCCATCCTTCATCTGTACTGCCGCGTTGATCAATGACTCAAGGATGCGCCCGTAGTGCATATACTTTACTTCATTGCTCCTGTATGGCAACGGACTGGGTTTGGAGAAGAGCCGTTCCCTCCTGGGAGGTTCGTAGGGCGAATCGATATCAAGCTGGAAATCAGAGATAATCGCCAGATGATCCCACAGTTTATGACGTATGTCACCCTGGTCGCGAATTGACGGGTTGAGGTTTCCCATAATGGCAATGATTGCTCTGGCTACACGGTTTCTCTCCTCCCGGTCTTCTATGGTCAGTGCAAAATCAACCATCTTCTGGATATTCCTTCCATATTCAGGAAGAATAAGCTTTTTACGTGTTGTGTTATAATCCATGAAGTATTATTTGATACAAATCTACGCTTTTAAAGCGACAATGAAAAGTGCGGGTTTCTTCTCAGTCAGCGATTCTGAGACGTGCAAATTTAAGCAATAATTGCTTTTGTCCAAATTCCGGGAAGAATACGGTGGCCTTTATGTCGGGGTTTGTGCCTTCCAGGCTCAGCACCTTACCAATACCGAACCGCGCATGCTCCACCATCATGCCTACCTGTATTTTCCCGGGATCATCTGCTTGAAAACCGGGATCGGGTTCTTTGGACACGATCTTCTTCATGCTTATCAGCCGTTTACCGGGTGCAGGTATCATATCCCCGGCAGGAAGGGATGGTTTCTTTTCGGACCGTTGCTTTTGTGGGCTGACGGTTGAGTAACTGGTATGCTGCCATAAGGGAGCCTGCCGGAGGTATTGTTCATCGAGTTCGCGTATGAAACGGCTGGGCACGCAAGGCGTGAGTGTACCCCACCGAAAACGGCTCTGGGCATGGGTAATCATCACCTTCTTCTTCGCACGCGTGAGGGCAACATAGAACAGTCTCCTCTCTTCCTCCAGTTCCCGGGCTGTGCCGACCGACAGGTATGAAGGAAAAAGGTCTTCTTCAACACCCGCGATATACACATAGGTAAACTCCAGCCCCTTGGCGGAATGGATGGTCATGATCTTCACTTTGTCACGGTCGTCCTCCCTGTCGGTATCCAGGTCGGTGAGCAGGGAAACATTTTCCAGGAAGCGGTCGAGCGTCACCGGCGTGCCATTATGTTCTGGCGAGACCGTAAATTCCTTGATCCCGTTGAGAAGTTCCTGTATGTTTTCATACTTGCTGATCTCTTCCGGCGATCCGGGGTGGTAGTGCTCTTTTGAGATCCCCGTGGAGGAGACGATCTCACTGGCCAGTTCGAAGGCATCGGTGCCAGGCAGCCTGGACCGGTAGTGCAGGATGAGACTTGTAAACTCGTTGAGCTTATCGATGGTTCCTTTACTGAATCCTTGATGGTTCCTCGGCAACTCTTCTATCACCGACCATATGCTGATATTCCTTTCGTTGGCGATGGCGATCAGTTTTTCGAGGGTTGTTTTACCGATCCCGCGCGCCGGGTAATTGATGATCCTTTTCAGCGACTCATCATCGGAAAGGTTCGACACCAGCCTGAAGTAGGCAATCAGGTCTTTTATTTCCTTGCGCTGGTAGAAAGAGATGGCACCGTATACCTTGTAGGGTATGTTTCTTTTCCGCAAGGTCTCCTCGAACACCCTTGACTGTGCGTTGGTGCGGTAAAGAACGGCAAAAGCATTGAAGCTGCATTGTTCGGCCAGCTGCCGGTCGAGAATGGAATTGGTGATGATGTATCCCTCCTCGGTATCGGTCATGGCATTGATCACTTCGATCTTCTCACCCTCCTCCAGGTCAGACCAGACCTTCTTGTGTATCTGATCCTTGTTCAGGGCAATAATGCTGTTAGCGGCATTGACGATAGTCTGCGTCGAACGGTAATTCTGCTCAAGCTTGAACAGCCTGTATTCGGGGTAATCGTTCCTGAAGTGGAGGATATTTTCTATCCGTGCGCCGCGGAACGAGTAGATGCTCTGGGCATCATCACCCACCACACAAATATTTTTATGCACGGCTGCCAGCTTGTTCACGATGAGGTATTGTGCATAATTGGTATCCTGGTATTCATCCACGAGGACATACCTGAAATGCTGCCTGTATTTTTCAAGCACGGGGGGGAAATCGTTGAAAAGAATGACGGTGTTGAGCAACAAGTCGTCGAAGTCCATGGCTCCCGCCTTGTAGCAGCGTATGGCATAGCGTTTATAGATATCGATGATGCGGGGGCGGCCGGTGAAACGGTCGGCATCGAGCAGGTCGTGCCGGGCGGCATACATCTGCGGGGTGATGAGCTGGTTCTTCACCATGGAAATATGTCCCAGCACCTCGGAAGGCTTGTAAACCTGTTCATCCAGGTGCAGTTCCCGTATGATCTCCTTGATGAGGTTCTTTGAATCGATGGTATCGTAAATACTGTAATTGGAGGGGTAGTTCAGCCGTGCCGACTCGATGCGCAGGATACGGGCAAACATGGAATGGAAGGTCCCCATCCACAGGTTACGTGCCGTTTCCTTGCCCACGATGGTGGCGATACGATCTTTCATCTCCTGTGCCGCCCTGTTGGTAAAAGTAAGAGCGAGTATGTTCCATGCAGGGATCCCTTTCTCCAGGAGATGGGCCACGCGGTAGGTCAGTACCCTGGTCTTGCCTGAACCTGCGCCGGCAATGACCAGTGACGGGCCCTCGGTATGCAGCACCGCCTCACGCTGCGCCTTATTAAGCTCGTTAAGATATGATTCCAACTAATGAACGGTATAAAACAGTCCGCAAAATTAACACAGCTAATTCAGAAATACGAGAGATTCACGGAGAGATTCAATAAAATTTATAAACAGGCGGGCCGGTGAAACGCAACAACCTGAGGTGTTTTAACGTAAAATTAATAATATGCCGTTTGTTTTTTTCAACCCCCTGTTCGTCAACGGTAATAAATCAATAAATTTACAGTTTAATAAAATATCGTGTCAGCATTATATGTCGGGAAAAGGCAAATTTGTTTCCATCTTCCTGTCGGCGCTTGTCATACATACAGCCGCCGTATTTCGGCATGCCTTTTCACAGATCACTTCACCCGGGGCGGATGGTATCATTCAAACCCAATATCCCGGGGGGCCTGAAGTGCAGGACACAATCTATATTTTCTGCCACCTTTCCGGGGATGATAACATAGGTTCGCTAACAGCCTTTCCTCCTTCCGGCCAGCCAGGGTGGGACTTTGAGTGGAGCAAACTCGATACAGTAAGCGCTGCCTACATCCCCTTTTATACACAGAACGGTGTTGCCTCTTCCTCGGTGAACAACCTAGCCTCAGGAGGGTACAGGGTAAGGATCACCGACGGCAATGCCGTGGAGGTACTATTGTTTGCCTGGGTGTATGTAAGGAAAATAGAGGTGAGCGCCGGGCTGTTGAACCTTACCTGCTCGCAGTTGGCGTTCCAGGGAACGATCAGCGCCGACCGGTTCACCTATTTTGACCCGGCCGATCATTCGAGGATCCACCTGGACATACCTGTCAGTTTTGAATGGTCAACATCGCCGTATTATTATATCCCGCCGCAGTGGCGAACAACAAGGCTGCTTATCGTGATGGGGATCGAGGATAATCCTCCTTCCGTTGACACCCGGTTTATCCTGACCGTTACCGATGCGGTGGGCTGCAGCCGGCAAGCCGATTTTTTCCTCGAAACCATCTTTCCCAAAGCGGATTTTGATATTGTTACGGAGTTGGATAAACTGAACAGGCCTTCTGCCCCCCTCAATGTTCAGTTTACCAATACATCCGAGAATGCGGTTGAATACCGGTGGGATTTTGGTGACGGAACCGACACCATATCGCGCGATTTGTCGCTTCCGTCAAAGCATAAATACTACTATTTCGCACCCCCCGACTATAAAACTTCCGATTTTACGGTTAAACTGACGGCCGTGAGTGAAGAAGGTTGTACCGATGTCGACAGTGTTTCATTCACGGTTGCCCCGTCGGATATCCGGATACAGAATGTGTTCACCCCCAACGGTGACGGGGCCAACGACCATTTTTATGTGGATCATGTATCGCTGAGATTTCTTCATGTGATGGTGTTCAACAGGAACGGCCAGAAGGTGTATGATTTTCTGGGTAATGAGTCATCATTGCCCGGCTGGCAGGGATGGGACGGGAAAATACTGAACTCCCGCCAGGATGCCAGCCCCGGTGTATATTATTATGTCATCACTGCCTACGGATGGGATGATAAAAGTTACCGGGGCAAGGAATACCGCGGGACCGTATACCTGTTCAGGGAGAAATAAAAAACGGCAGGTTCATGCTGCCGTTTTCATTTGTTCACCAAAAAATGTATCGCGTTATTCTTACCTTGCAAAAATCCTGAGCTCGTACGATCCTTTTGCATTCTTCGCGTTGATCTCGATCTGCCAGTTGCCGATCAGTTCTTTTTTCTTCTCTTCGGCCTGTTTGCTATGTGCCTCTTTTTCCTTGTCAGAGGGAGCGCTTGTTGTCACAATCACTGCTCCCGAAGATGCTTTTGAATATGGCCGGGTAACGACAATGCCGGGCTGTTCGCCAATCTGAAACGACTGTGACCATTCAACGCCTGCTGAGGGATCGATTATAATCTCCTGTAACAGTTGGCCACCCGGCTTTGTAATGATGATCCGGATCTCCCCCTGTTCGCATTCACCACTCACGTTGAAGGAAATACGCTTATGTGATTCATCAACGAGGAAAGATGTTTTCTTGCTGGCGGATTCAGCATTATAGGATTTCCGCAAGGTGAGCTGACTGGACTGTCCGTCTTGTCCATAGAACTGGCCAACATCGATATACCTGGAATGATCGCTAAGATCGGTCATATTTTTAATGGCTATGTCATAGTTATGCCGGGCTGCCATGGATTCTTCCATTTTTTTCTGTATATCATACTGCAACCATTTTTGTTCCTCCAATGATTTTTGCATCTCTTTAATCCATGATGTATCGATGTTGATTTTTACATCCGGTTTAGGAGGCTTTACCACTGGTATCTGCGCGGTGGATGCACCTGCAGAAAAAAAGCACAATACTGTTGCCATCAACAGGGAAGAAATAGTGTTTGTATTCATATGAAATTAATTTTATTTCTGATTCAAAGGTAAGCAACCGGAACATGCCATTTTGTTAATGGTTTGTTAAAGTGTTGTTAACGTTTAGTAGTGTAAATGAAATCCCCTAATTTTACCATGAAAACTTCATGAATTGAAACCAAAGTTCCTCATTCTGTTATCGCTGGCAGGGGTGTTAGTGCTAAGTGCCATCCAGTTCCACATTGTCCGGCAGGTTTACCGGTTAAAGACCGGGGAGTTTGACTTTCAGTACCGGAAGATGGTACAGGATGGAACGGCCGCCCTGAACCTGAATTTCGGAAGGAACGGTTTTGATTCGGTATACATCCTTCTTGATAATTATGCCTATTTCTTCATTTCCCAGCTTGATACGATGACAGGGCCTGAAGACAGGGTGAATATGCGAAAGATGGTGGAGAGGCAATTCGTGCAGCTGATCAGCGAAAATGAATACCTCACCCCGTTTCTTAAATATTACCTTACCACGAACGATGTGGATAGCGGCATTTATACCGGCATAAGGATCCTTGAACTGAGCCTGCTGGGAGCGACACACGAATATATTATTTGCGACGGGCTGCTGCAGAATAACGATGATGAGGCCGAAAGCTCTGATTTGTATAAAGGTGCGAGCTATGTGAATACATACCGTGCGGAAGGTGATTTCTATTCCATCCGGTACGAGTACTGGGTTGATTTCACCCATAAAAAACGGATTGTCCTGAGGGATATGACCGGTATACTGGTATTATCGGTATTGAGTATTCTGGCCGTAGGCGTGATCTTTGCTTTTACCCTTCTCAATCTTATCAGGCAGAAGAAACTGTCGGATCTGAAATCGGATTTCATCAGCCATATCACCCATGAGCTGAAGACACCGTTGACCACGATTGCCGTGGCCGCACAGAGCATCTCCAACGAAACCTTCCTGAAGGATGAAAAAAAGGTGCTTGAACTTTCGGGCATCATTGCCCGCCAGAACAAGTACCTGTCACACCTGATCAATAATGTGCTGGATATCAGTTTCTGGGACAAGCAGGGATTGGTGATGAATAAAAGACCGGCCCATCTCGGCACCTTCATGGCTGAATATCTTAAAGCTTACTGCCTCAAGCTGAGGGATCAGCATGCAAGTATTGACAGTACCCTTTCGTTCAATAATGAATATGCAACCATTGATGCAGCACAAATGTCAACCGTACTGAACAACCTGCTGGACAATGCCATCAAATTCGCGGGAGAAACCCCTGTGATTATGGTCGAGTCTAATGTGGCAGACCATCACTGGATTATTAAAATCATTGATAATGGATGCGGAATCCGTAAGGAGGATCAGAAAAGTATTTTTGAGAAGTTTTACC
>JAXDBV010000094.1:0-3225 GCA_034678415.1 Bacteroidales bacterium | reverse complement strand
CTCCGGTTCAAAAATCTAGTGCGACAAATTGTGTATTAAAGATATTATCTAATTTGTTCATTATGCTGTTTTTAATAATTGATCAAACACTTCCTTGGGTGTTTTCCAATTCAGTGTTTTGCGAGGTCTTTCATTTAGTTGATGTTGGACCTGTTTAATCTGCTTTCGTGTTACCCGGCTAAAGTCTGTTTTTTTCGGGAAATAATCCCTGATCAACATATTGGTGTTTTCATTGGTCCCTCGTTCCCAGGGACTATGTGGATGAGCAAAGTATACTTTGATCCTGGTATGCCTGGTAAATAGTTTATGCTGGCTCATCTCCTTCCCCTGATCATAGGTCAGGGATAACCGCATTTGCTCAGGGAGCTTCTTTAACTCACGAGCAAATGCGGCCCTTACACTCTCTGCATCTTTTTTCTCTAATGGAACCAGGATTACTGTTCGGGTCGTCCTTTCCACCAGTGTCCCCAATGCACTTCGATGATTTTTCCCCATCACCAGATCCCCTTCCCAATGCCCCGGAATTATCCTCCCCTCCACTTCTTTCGGCCTTTCCTCTATGCTGATCATCTCAGGGATACTCCCTCTTCCATTTTTCTTACCCCGCATACCCCGATGCCTTTTCTTCTGCCGTAAATAACTGATCAGCTCTTTCTTCAATGAACCCCGACCTAATACATAAATATAGCTATAAATGCTCTCATGCGATATCCGCATGGCTTTATCATTAGGGTATTCTTCCTTCATCCGCATCACAATCTGCTCTGGAGACCATCTTAAAGTTAGCTTTTCTTTCACGTACTCTATTAATGCCGGATATTTTTCAACCTTCCGATACCCTTCACGCCTCTCGGATGCCCTTATCCCTGCTATCAAATCCGCATCAATACAACTATAAGTTCCATTATCATCCCGGTATCGACCTATTTCCCGGTATATCGTCGATCGATGTCGGCCTGTTTGTTCTGCTATTTCTCCAACTTTACACCTTTTTATTACCAGTTGGCTGATCTTCTCCCTCTCCCTGATGCTTATTCTTTTGTATTTTTTCATAGTGCAACTTAATGTATTTTGTCGCACTAAATCCTTGAATCTACCTTCACGGATTAATTACTGAATTATCTCAATAATTTTTTTTGCGCCCGTTCCCCTCTCCCACAGGGATATCATTCCCGCATGCAGGATCATGCACAGGCATACTCCCGCCATGACTTCGCCGGGACCATCTTTATTCAGAATCATCCGCCCGGGATCCTGCAAAATACCGGTAAACGAATATGTAAAGCTGGTATTTCAGAGGAGAGATTGAACAAGCCGACCGGCAGGACGCACCCCGTTCACCGGTCACCGTCTGTACCTGTCATCCTTCCTTATTTATTCACCATCAATGTACCCGTAACCATAACCGTAGCTATACCTGTATCCATACATGGCTCCTCCCGGTTTCAGGTCATTGATGAGGATGCTGATGTGAGGTATGCCGATGGCTTTGGCTTCGGCCAGCGTGGCGCTGAGGAGGCGCTTGGGTGTGAGGCCGTGGCGCACAAGGATGAGGCTGGCATCGGCCATCAGTGCCAGGGGATAGCTGTCGGACACGGTGCCTATGGGGGCGCTGTCAAGAATAATATAGTCATAGCGCTGGCGGAGCAGATCCAGCAGCTCGCGTGTCTTTTCCGAAGCCGTGAGCTCACCGGGATTGGGAGGGACAGGCCCGGAAGGGATCATGTCGAGGTTGGGATATTTCGTGCCGCTGATGATGTCTTCCAGTGCATCCTTGCCGATGAGCCATGTAGACACGCCTTTCCCGTTATCCAGTTTAAACTCGCTGAACACTTTTGGCCGGCGCAGGTCGAAGGTCACAAGGACGGTTTTCTTCTCTGCCAGGCTGTATGCCGAGGCCAGGTTAAGGGCTGTGAAGGTCTTGCCCTCTTCCTTCATGGATGAGGTGACGAGGATCACGATGGACTTCTTGTCGCGGGTGAAGAACTGGAGGCGGGTGCGCAGGCCGCGGAACGCCTCGGCCACCGGCCCCTGGGGATAGGCCAGCACAACGTTCTGTACACCCTTGTCGTTGTGCATGATATGTCCCGAGACAGGCAGGTCGGTGAGGTTTCTTATATCATCCTCGCTTGTCACCCGTGTGCCCAGCAGGTCGGACAGGTATATCCACAGCATGGGAACGCACAGCCCAAAGACCAGGGCGATGAGATAGTTGTTCCGTTTTCTGGGTGCCACGGGCGTCCCGTCGATCCGTGCCACATCGACCAGCTCATGATCGGGAGCATTGGCCGCCTTCTGTATCGAGGCCTCTGCCCTCTTCTCGAGGAGGAAGGTATAGAGGGCGTCGTTCAGCTTGTACTGCCGTTCGATGCCCAGCAGGCGACGCTCGGTGGCGGGCAGCACCTCGGCCCGTTTGTTCAGCTGCTGCCTTCTTTTCCAGTTCTCGCTTGCCGCGAGCCGGTTGGCCTGTATAACACCCTTTATATTCTCTCTCATGCTCCTCTTGAGGGCGGTGATACGCTGCGCCAGCTGAACCTGCATGGGGTTCCTCTCCCCCATGCCGGCCATCTGGTACTGAGCCTGCAGCTCGGCCAGCTCCTGTACAAGGCTGCTCAGCAGGGGGTCGTTGATGCCCATGGTCGAGGGAGTGATAGGCGCCTCCTCAGTCAGGCCGCCGGCAAGGTACTTGTCGAGGTAGCTGTAGTACCTGGATGCCACCTGCAGCCTGGCTCTCTCGTCCTCGAGGGTGAGCGCCTGCTGTATGATCTGCTGTCCCTCGGCCGACAGGTCCATCACCCGGTGGCGTGAACGGAACTCTTCGAGGCGTGTGCCCGCCACATCAAGCGAGTCGGCAATACCCACCAGCTGCTCATCAATGAACTGCATGATACGGCTGGCTTCCCGGTTCTTTTTCTCCAGGTTGTCGTCGAGGTACACCTCCAGCAGCTTGTCGAGGAAATCACGGTCCATATATTTGTTGGTCCCCTGGAGGCTCACGCGCAGGATAGTCCCCTCGCGTGTAGCCGCTTCCACCTTCAGCCGGCTCCGGAAAGAGGCAACGAGGCTCTCAGTGTGATGGAAAACGAAGTATATTTCGCGTTCCTTACTCACATTCTTCCAGTGCCCGGGATGAGGGAAGATGGTGAAGGAACCGTTCCTGTAACGGATGGTCTCGCCGAAGGCTGCCTCACGGTCGAGGGCAGGATCACCATTGTCCCGTACGGT
>JAXDBV010000093.1:0-10066 GCA_034678415.1 Bacteroidales bacterium | reverse complement strand
CATGTGATCGAGGATCAGACCACCTACTTCTATTCGTTTTTTGCCTTTATGTCAGCAAACTTTGCCTCGACGCATATCAGGAGCTATCCGAAGGCGATCAACCAGCAGCTCTATGATTCCATTCCTGACACCGACATCCGTAAAACCCTGTGGAGCCTGACAGGAGACGGTATCCCTGTTCCCCCCAACGGGGCAAAACGACCGTATATCAATAAGAAATTCCTGTCCATTTCCAGCTCTGACAGCCGGGGCGATGTGCCCTATATGCGTGCCGGAGAGATGTACCTCATCGAGGCGGAAGCACTGGCAAGGGCCGGTTATGAGGCCGGTGCCAAAGCCGTGTTCGATGAGCTGATGCTGAACAGGAACCCTTCGTGGACTTCCACCAGTCGCACTGGCCAGGCTTTTATCGATCAGATCATGATCCACAGAAGGATTGAACTGTGGGGTGAAGGATTCCGGTTTACCGATCTGAAACGGCTGAATATCGGCTTTTCAAGGCCTACCCCTAACCATACCGTTTCCATCTGCCGGGTGGTTACCATGGATCCGGGTGATCCCGAATGGCAATTCCTGATCCCCCAGGCTGAGATAGATGCCAATAAAAACATCGTTCAGAATCCCTGACGGAACAAAACCATAGAAATAAGAAAGGCTGTCCGTGCGGGCAGCCTTTCTTATTTACATATATGAATCATCCCGTGTACCGGCACCGGAACGCACCGATGCCCGGGAATGATCCGCTGACATTATGGTTTCCTGTCCATACCTCACACGATGAATAAATTCTTATCTTCGTTGCAGAGGCTGAAAAAAAATGCTTGTCAGTAATATCAAACAGCTTTTTCCTGTGCTGGAGCCACCTGCGGAGAAAATGGCCGGAGTGCACATGAAGGAAATGAAATGCCTGGAGCAATCATGGCTTGAAATACGTGATGGAACGATTCATGATTACGGAAGTATGGATACCGTGCCCGCAGGCATACGGGAAACGATCGATGCCTCCGGCTGCCTTGTTATGCCGGCATTCTGCGACTCGCATACCCACCTCGTCTATGCCGGTAGCCGCGAGAAGGAATTCGTGGATAGGATCAAAGGATTGTCGTATGAAGAGATTGCCATGCGGGGCGGGGGTATTCTTCACTCGGCGAGACTGCTGCAACAGACATCCGAACAGGAACTGTATGAACAATCCATGACGCGGGTGAACGAGATCGTGTCCTGTGGTACCGGCGCTGTGGAGATCAAGAGCGGCTACGGGCTGGAAACAGAGGCGGAACTGAAAATGCTCCGCGTGATACGGCGTATCGCATCCTCCTCGCCCCTGACCGTGAAGGCTACCTTCCTGGGAGCTCATGCCATACCCGGACCATTTCGGAACAACCCGGATGGGTATGTCGATCTCCTGGTCAGGGAGATGATCCCTGCGGTGGGAAAGGAGAAACTGGCTGATTTCATTGATGTGTTCTGTGACAAGGGATTCTTTACCCCCGCACAGACCGGCCGGATACTGGAAGCAGCCGCCAGGTGCGGCATGGTACCGAAAATTCATGCCAATGAACTGGGTCTGACGGGCGGCGTACAGGTGGGGGTAAAGCAGAACGCCTTATCGGTGGATCACCTGGAACATACCGGTGAAGATGAAATACAGGCCCTGTTATCCTCCCGGACCATTCCCACTCTTCTGCCCGGTGCATCTTTCTTCCTCGGTCTGCCTTACGCGCCGGCACGAAGGATGATCGACACAGGGCTCCCGGTGGCGCTGGCATCGGATTATAATCCCGGGTCGTCTCCCTCAGGGAATATGCAATTTATTATGTCGCTGGGATGTATACAGATGAAAATGCTACCCGTTGAGGCAATATGGGCCACCACGCTGAACGGAGCTTATGCCATGGGAATCTCAAATATGCTCGGGTCCATTACCCGGGGCAAAATCGCCAACCTGATCATTACAACACCCGCTCCCGGTTATGAATTTTTGCCCTATTCCTATGGAAATAATAAAATTGAAAAAACTATATTAAATGGTAAAATTATTCACTAAGTGTTAAATAATATTTAGTTTGAATATACAATAGTATAATATTGTATAGATTTATTTAAAGCTATATAGGAATGTTCATAGGTATGCAATGGCCGGCACAGGAAGAGGTTATTCAGGAAGTTCATGATACGCCATATGCTGAACCATTACCACCGGGGGGAATGGTGTGGTTGCCATCGGATGGACGTAATAAACAGATGTATGGTATGATTGTCAACGGCCGTTTTATTGTTGGCTTGTTGTGGTTCGATAACCGAAAAACAAGGAAACCAGATGATAACTAAGCTCATCGAATGTGTTCCCAACTTCAGTGAAGGAAGGGATATGTCGGTTATCCGGCAGATTACGGCAGAGATTGAATCGGTGGAAGGTGTCAGGTTGCTGCATGTGGATCCCGGCAGGGCCACGAACCGCACCGTGGTAACGTTTACCGGCGCTCCCGATGAAGTGGTGGAGGCTGCTTTCCGGGCGGTACGCAAGGCAGCGGAGCTGATTGATATGAGCCGGCATAAGGGTGCCCACCCGCGCATGGGTGCCACCGATGTGTGCCCGCTCGTGCCCCTCTCCGGCATCACCATGGAGGAGACAGTGGTTTATGCGCGCAGGCTGGCAGAGAGGATAGGGAAGGAGTTACAGATACCGGTGTATTGTTATGAGTACGCAGCTTTCCGTGAGGAACGAAGAAACCTTGCCAACTGCAGGGAAGGAGAGTACGAGGGATTGAGGGTCAGGCTGAAAGATCCGGCGTGGAAGCCCGACTTCGGGCCGGCTGTTTTCAATCGCCGTTCCGGGGCCACGGCTGTCGGTGCACGCAATTTTCTCATTGCCTATAATGTGAATCTCAACACCACGTCCGTCCGCCGTGCCAATGCCATCGCCTTTGATGTCAGGGAAAAAGGCAGGGTAAAACGCAAGGGTGACAGGCTGACGGGAGAGATCATCAGAGACCAGCGGGGAGAACCGGTCTTCCTCCCGGGATCCCTCAAAGCGGTGAAAGCCATCGGATGGTATATTGAAGAATACGGCATTGCACAGATATCCATGAACCTTACCGATATCAAAACAACACCCGTCCATGTGGCCTTTGATGAGGTATGCCGTAAGGCGGAAGCGAGGGGTGTGAGGGTCACCGGCTCGGAGATCGTGGGCCTGGTACCCCTCAATGTCCTGCTCGATGCAGGACGGTACTTCCTCCATAAACAGAAACGCTCAACAGGTATACCCGAAAAAGAACTGCTGAAAATAGCCATCAAATCTCTCGGGCTGAACGACCTCTATGCTTTTGATCCACAACAGAAGATCATCGAATACCGGATGGCCGGCACACCGGTGAAGCGTTTAGCGGATGTGGCTCTGAAGGATTTCATTGATGAGGTATCCACGGAGTCAGCTGCACCGGGTGGAGGTTCCGTTTCTGCCTGCCTGGGAGCCCTGGGCGCTGCCCTGGGAACCATGGTGGCGAACCTCTCTGCCCATAAAAAAGGATGGGACGAACGCTGGGAAGAGTTTTCCGGCTGGGCCGAGAAGGGAAGATATTACGTGGATGAACTGACCCGCCTGGTGGATGAAGACACGCAGGCCTTCAACAGCCTTATGGCAGCCTTCAGCATGCCGAAAAATACTGAGGAGGAGAAGCAGGAACGGGCTAAAGCTATTCAGGAGGCTACCGCACAAGCCATACAGGTGCCTTTAAAAGTCATGGAGACGGCGCTGGATGCCATGGATATCTGCCTGACCATGGCGGAAACCGGGAATCCCAACTCGGTTTCCGACGCGGGGGTGGGTGTAATGGCCCTGAGGACAGCCGTGCGAGGAGCCTTCCTCAATGTCAGGATTAACCTGCCGGGACTGGAAAACAGGAAACAGGCCGGACAAATCCTGGAAAAGGCAAAGATAACCGATATCGAGGCGGAAAAGAAGGAAAGGAAGGTACTGGAACTGGTTCAAAAAAAGCTTGACTGAAGGACTGTCTCATCTTGCTTCCCTCACCTGTAAGGAATCCTGAAAGATTACCTCTGAGGAGTGTTACATGACACCATCGTCTGAGGCCGCGATGAGACAGGGGAGGCATAGCCTCCTTTAATCCTTTAAAAGAAATGATCAGCCTGTTTTTCAACGAATTTGACACGCCATCGTAATATTATACCGTTTGTTTTATTTAGAATCATTCCAAATAATTCGTATATAAAAAATAGACAATATATAATTTGTTGTATTTGTGAATATTACAAGTTCTTATTACGGAATTTCGGGCTCATCGGTCAGGGAACATAAATTTCCTTATCTGCCCTGCAACACTGTGGTATTTTGAATTGATATTTTTTGTATCATTGTGTGTTCAGTATAATTATTCGTTTAACTATTTACTATTTGTTCACCTAAAACTTGTTTCTATGAAAAGATTTGTATTGATGTGTGCAATTTTTGTGTTTGCGGGTGTTCAGATCCTGTTAGCCCAAAGGTTGCAGATTACGGGTACGGTGACCAGTGTAGAAGACGGGTTACCTGTTCCCGGAGCTTCGATTGTGGTGAGAGGCACTACGTTCGGTACAATTACGGACTTTGACGGGAATTTTTCCCTTGATGTACCTGAGACGGCCACCCACCTGATCTTTAGCTTCGTGGGCTTGAAGACCCAGGAAATCGCCATAGACGGAAGGACCCGGATTGATGTGGCTCTCGAGCCCGACGTCTTCGGTCTTGACGAGGTGGTGGTCTCTGGTGTGGCTTCAGGTACACCAAAAAAGAAACTGTCTGTTACCGTTGGCAGGGTGGATGAGCAGGAACTGAAAGAGGTGCCTGCCATTTCTGCTGCCAGTGCGTTACAGGGGAAACTGGCCGGTGTGAAGGTTATACAGGCCAGCGGACGTCCCGGAAGCGCCGCTTCCATCCGTCTGCGTGGTGCCACCGTGCTGACCGGAAGCCAGTCCCCCCTCATCATTGTTGATGGTGTAATGATCGAAGGCACATTGGCCGACATCAACGTGGATGACGTGGAATCGATGGAGGTGGTGAAAGGGGCTGCCGCCAGCGCACTCTACGGCTCACGAGCCGGCGCCGGTGTGGTCGTGATCACGTCCAAGCGCGGTAAGAACCTGGCATCGGGCGAAACCGTGGTTACCGTCAGAAATGAATATGGCCGGTCAGAACTGGCAAGAAAAATGCCCGTGGCCACTCATCACCAGTTTGAACTGAAAAATGACTGGGCCTCGGAGAACAGGTATACCAAGTATGCCGGTACCGTTACCTACGGAGATGATGCAGTCCATCATACCAACCCCGACAGCGTTGGTATCCTCCTCAGCGGATCACGTATCGTCTCCGACGACCACTACCAGGATAATTCCTACGGCGTGGTGCACGATCATATCGATGAATTCTACAACCCCGGTGATTACTACACCAACTATGTTTCGGTGGCATCCAACGGCGCCAAGACCAACTTCATGGCTTCCTTCGAAAATTCAAAACAACAGGGGATTGTCTTCAACGTGGGTGGATACAGCCGTCAGAACTTCCGGTTTAACATCGATCATAAATTTTCCGATAAGTTCACCTTCTCCACCAGCAACCTGATCATCAAGGCGTATAATAATGACAGCTACCTTAATATCTTCTCGTTGCTGCAGGCCAAGCCTGACTGGAACTTTTACCAGAGGAACATCGACGGTTCTCCGTACTTCCTCAAAGTGGACCAGTTCAGCACTGAGACCAACCCGCTGTACCACCTGGCAAATATTACCGATGACAGCAATAGAAGAAGGATCCTGAGCAGCTATAAATTTGTATATGAGCCCGTGCAGTGGATCAGTTTTGAAGGACAATATGCCTTTGAATACCAGATGAGTGATGATAACTACATTGAACCTTACGGTTATCTCTCTCTGGGTACCTATGATACAGGAGGGACCAAGGGGTACCTCTCGAAGGGCTTCGGAAAGGAGTTAGCTCAGTCTTTCCAGGCTACCATGAACCTGCAGCAGACATGGGGCGATTTCACCGCCAAGGGTAAATTAAGCTACCTGATGGAAAACGATACATGGGAAGGATTCAGCACCTGGGGCCGTAATTTCTCGGTCAGGGGTGTTCCCGACATGGATGTGCTCGATCAGGAGGAAGCCCACAACGGATCCTATACGGGTGAAACGGTGGCCGAAAATATTTTCGGGATCCTTGACCTTGATTATAAAGCCAAGTATATTGCATCATTCCTTTACCGGTATGACGGTGCTTCCCAGTTCGGTGCCGATGAGCGCTGGAACCCCTATTTCAGAGCGTCTGCAGCCTACCGTATCACGGAAGACTTCCCTATTCCGGGTGTACAGGAGTTGAAACTGAGGGCTGCCTACGGAACTTCCGGGAACAGGCCTCCCTGGGATGCACAGTATGAAACCTGGAATATCAGCGGCGGAGCTCCCGTGAAGAACCAGTTTGGTAACAGTAAGCTGAAACCAAGCCTGGTGAAGGAAACAGAAATTGCTTTGAACGCCGAATTCCTCCGCAGGTTTGAACTGGAGGTGGCCTACTCAATGACCGATGCCGAAGACCAGTTCTACCCGGTCCCTCTGCCGGCTTCAGCCGGTTATAAGTTCCAGTGGCAAAATATGGGCACCCTGTCATCAAAAGTGTTTGAAGCACAGCTGGGAGCCCGTATCGTTGAGACACGGGATTTCAACTGGAATGCCAATATTACTTTTGACCGTATTCGTACTACCGTATCCGAGCTGAACGTGCCAGCCTTTACCATGGGTGGAAGAGGGAATGCCGATGAACCGGGCGTTATGCTGATCAAGGAAGGCGCCGTTTTTGGTGCATTCTTTGGGCAAAAATTCCTCCGCTCCCTGGATGAAATGGAAGCCCAGCTCGAATACGACTTACCGGCATTTGCCGACATGAGTATCGACGACTTCCAGCTCAATGCCGATGGTTATGTCATTGAAAAAGGTACGGAAGGAACACCGTTTGAAAAGCCGATACTACTCTATGGTGAAGACGGCAACCCGAAAACCGTGAAGATCGGTGATGCAAATCCCGTCTTTAACATGGGAATTGCCAACACCATCAGCTTTAAAGGATTCACCGTGTACGCCCTGTTCGACTGGAAAGAAGGAGGGGATATATACAGCCAGACCCTCCAGTGGATGATGAGGGATTACAGTAATGCCGAGATGGACCAGAGCGGTAAACCTGAATATGCAAAGAAAACATACGACTACTATAATGCCCTTTACCTGGTGAACGCGCAGAACAATCACTTCGTTCAGGATGCCACCTATGTGAAACTGAGGGAACTGTCGGTGTATTATCAGCTGGGTAAGGCCCAGATGTCGAACTTTATGAAAGGTTTCTTCAAAGGCCTGAGGGTAGGTATTGTCGGAAGAAACCTGGTGACGTGGACCAACTATACGGGTTTCGACCCCGAGGTGAGTACATCCGAAGGCGGTGCCGACCCAACGGTACAGGGATGGGATGACTTTGATTATCCCAACTACAGAACCTTTACCGGTACCCTCGAGTTTAAATTTTAATTTAAAACATGTGTAAAATGAAAAAGTGGAATAAAATTATCATAACGATCGTGGTTGGGTTGTTTGCCGCATATAGCTGTGCAGACCTGGATGTTGAGAACCTGAACGAACCCGACCAGAAGAGGGCTATCGCCACACCGGCTGACGTGGTTGGTCTTGCCGGCGGATGCTACAAGGTATTCCATAATCAGATATATGAATATACAGGACTGGCACTGCCCATGGGGGTGATGGCCGACAACAATACCTGTTCCTGGGGGAACTCGGGGATGAGGGACCTTTCATCGGAACCGCGCGCCGAGAAATGCGTGTGGAACAATGAGATTACCTATTCCAATTCGGCGTGCACGATCCAGATGTGGGGGAATATGTATTCTTCAATGTCGGCAGCCAACGATGTGCTGAAATCCATTGCTGAAGGAATGACCTTTGAAGAGGCAGGGTTCAACACTAAGATGATTCAGGCATGGTGCACCTTTATACAGGGTGTGACCCATGGTTACCTGGGCCTTTCCTTCGACCAGGCCAATATTATCGATGAGACCTCAGACCTCGGTCAACTGGTGCTGTCCCCCTATAAGGATGTGTGCATGGCAGGGATTGCTTACCTGGAGGAAGCACTCGACCTGATTGCTGCCGCCGGTTCGTTCACGATACCTTCCGGCTTCATCCGCGGTGTCACCCTGGATGATGTGGGATTTGAACAGCTCGTGCGCGGATACCTTGCCAGGCTTCTCATTCACTGGCCAAGAAATGGCACCGAAGCGAAACAGATTGACTGGGCCAAGGTGAAAAACGTGCTGGACGGTTATGAACTGGAAGTGGACCATGCTCCTGATATGGATGATTCAACATGGTATAACTGGTTTTACGGATACCAGTGCTACCAGGGATGGGGCCGTGTGGATCACAGGATCATTAACCTGATGGATAATGATTATGCGTCGCGCTGGCCCATGAATGGTGTATGGCCTGACGGGGATCCCGGACCTGCCGATTCCGAGGATGCACGCCTCCTCTCCGATTTTGAATACCTGCCTGCACAGGCCTTCAACCCTACACGTGGATATGAACATTTCTCCCATTACCGTTTCAGCAGGTATGATACCTGGATGGAAACATGGACGGGCCCCTCGAACACAATGTTGGGCTGGGAAACCAGCATGATGCTGGCCGAAGCGAAACTGAAAACAGGTGACAAGCCAGGAGCTATTGCCATCCTGAACAGGGCCAACGGCCCGAGGAAAGTACGCGGCGGCCTGCCCGACATCGCGGCCGGCGCAACCGAAACAGAAGTGTGGGAAGCCATTATGTACGAGAAGGAAATCGAATGTTATAATACAGGGATGGGCCTGCAGTATTTCGATATGAGAAGGAGTGATATGCTCCAGTATGGAACGATCAACCATTTCCCCATGCCGAAAACCGAGATCGAACTCACAGGGATACCATTCTATACTATTGGAGATAAAACACCCGATGGATGGGACAGGGCTTTGTATGGATGGGTCGGTAAAGACGGGCTGAAGTCACCCTATCCTGATGGCTGGCCCGGATACCCCAACAAACCGGATATACCTCCAAAGAGCAAATAAATATCAGAAGGATTGGTGCTTATATACAGCGCGTCCCTATGAAAAAATGAACAAAAAAAAATTATATACTATGAGAAACATTTTATATAAATCAATATCAGTCCTGGCGATGGTTATCCTGTTTGCCTCATGTGAGAAGAATCCTATTGAAGTGGCAAATGATGAATATGACTATTCCAAGATTGTTCCTATGATACTGGGGAAAACCGGACCAACATCCATGATGAGGACCTATACAGGAAGGTTTGCAGTGGCTGTCCGCGGTGGTTCAACCTATGACTGGACCGTAAACGGTGCGGAATTACAGGAAATTGAAGGTGTGACATATAAGGTAGATGTATTTTTCCCCACCTTCAATGATCATGAACCCGTTGAGATCGTGGTGAAAGAGACCACGTGGGCAGGTCTTGAATCGGATAATGACACGTTCCTGGTTACAGTAACGCCGTTTATTGCGCCTGCCATTGTCGGGGAAGAAGAGATCATCATTTTCAGCGGTGAACCTAACCAGGCCACCTATGAGGTGGCTCACAGGGATGGATCTACCTATGCCTGGACTTCGTCCGACGGAACAATAGCAGCTACAAGTAATCCATGGGCGATAAGCCTCGGCGTAACCCAGGATAATGTTGGCGATACCATTACACTGACTTGTAACGAGACACACCTTGGATCAGCGAACGATGTACCGTCATCCTTTCAGGTTAGAATCAGTGAATTCTGTCCGCTTCCCAACGATACGATCGAAGACCTGGTGGGATCATGGTCAGGTGAAGATGCCTGGTACAACAGTATCATTACCACAGCGGTCATCGATGCCACCCACCTTGCGGTTTCAGGCATGAACGAAGGATTAATTGAAGACTGGTGGAGTGAAAACGTGGTAGAGGGCGGTA
>JAXDBV010000092.1:0-5325 GCA_034678415.1 Bacteroidales bacterium | reverse complement strand
ATATCAACCATTTGACCCGCCTGCCGAGAATCAGAGTTGCCGAGCAGGATATGGAAAGACTTCGACTCTTTACTTTGGGGATCAGACCATTTTTTGAAAACGGATTCAGGAGAGTTGTAACTGACTGATCGGTTATCAGTTGACGGACGGAATTATCACGTAAACCCGGTTTTGAAGGTTTTCAATCCCTTGTTCACTACCTATATGCCCCATGTACTTACTGAACGAAACCTGTTCACAAGATACACAAGCTTCTGCAACTGCAAATACCTTCTCCCTGCTGAAATGCACGGAATACCCCAGCTCCTCCCATTGCTCCACACCACTTTCGTTACTGAGAATACGTTTTTCCCTCCGCCATTGCATTAACCGTACTGATTTGGCGGTGTTCCAGTGTAAGCATACTTGCATTGCCTTAATGGAGTTGTTGTAAAATCCTGCTTTTTTACCAACCGGATACTATACGGTCTTTATAACGACATTATTCTTGAAGATATTTCAGTTCAAATAGCTATGAATATCTATATAACAGATTCATAAAACATTATGATATGTCCAACGATCTGCCACATAAGATATCAACTATTTATGGGTTGGCCACGTTAATTTTTAATGGTTCACTAGTTTGATTATAATAACATTTTAATAGTATATTTGGATCGTTTTCAGGAAAAAACTCGATTATAACCGATCATAATAACCGAAACGAATAACCTTTTCATGCAAAAGTTGTGCGGCATTTAATGCACACGGAGTATTGTTTAATGGCCGAATCTAATTTATATATCCTTGAACCTGTACTAATCGGATGGTGGCAACAGGTTTGTCCGTGTTTCCTCTGTCTGCATAGTCTGTCGCACAACCGCATATTCACAGGTTTCAGTACCTCTGTACCAGGAAAGTCAATGCAATAACGTTGGTATGGTAATATACAATCGATTGCCTGCCTATAGGGTTGAACGTGGGCGTAATATGGTGAGCCTTGATAATGCATCTTGTCATGTACGGATCCGAAGACCTGGAAAACCGGCCGGCTGCCGGAATATTACAGTAATGTATCGTGCTATCCACACGTGATAATTATGCATCATCAGAAGAATATAATCATAGATGCTCTGGAAAGTCTTATGTTGTATATGAATGGCTTTCCTGCTTGCATGTTCTTTTCCGGTAAAGGTCATGTCCTTAGCTTTCACAGAGTGATTCCTCAAAATGAACGAAGCTCCCTCGGACTCCGGTTCATTGAGAACACCCCCGCCTACCTGGAACAGGTTATAGAGTTCCTTAGAACCAGAAAGTATGACTTTATCTCTATCAATGACCTGCCACAACGATTAATCAGGGATGGCGGAAGATTTGTCGTCTTTTCATTTGACGACGGGTACCGTGATATTTATACCACCGTTTACCCGATCATGAAAAAACATCACGTACCTTTTGTTGTATACCTTACCACAAGTTTCCCCGATAAAAGTGCACTCCTGTGGGAATACCTGCTAGAAAATATACTGAAGAGACAAGACCAATTTGAATTTTCCCTGAACGGGGTTAAGCACCATTTCATCTGTCCATCACTCGAACAAAAACGTGATTGCTATGAAACGGTACGAAAGATCATTATGTGCACTACCAGACACCAGTATCGGCAAACACTGGAACAGATCTTCAAACCTTATCTTAAGGAATTATACAACAAGATAAGGATTCTCGGAGCAGATTGGCAGCAAATCAAGGAGTTAAGCGAAGACCCACTGGTTACCATAGGATCACATATGGTTAACCATGTCAATCCTAAAATGCTGACAGATGATGAACTGGTGAACGAGATACTGGAATCAATAAACATAATTGAATCCAGAATTAATATCCCGGTACGGCATTTTGCATTTCCCTACGGCGGACGTTCAATGGTGGGTGAGAGAGAATTTGCCATTGCAGATACCTTCGGGTTTCAGACGATCGTCACTACCCGGCATGCCAATATCTTCCGTGAACATCTTCACTCCCTGAGGCGGTTGCCCAGGTTAAGTGTACACGAACAGGACCTAAGAAACCTTAAACTCTATATTTATGGCATTAAACCTTGCCTTGAAAATCCGTTTAAAAGAATTATAACTGTATGATAATAAAACATATACTGTCCCGTACGCAGCCTTCTGTCTGACGGTGAGACTTCTGTTTCACCGAACTTCCTTCTGAGTTTCCCATCCTTTTTATACTTTTACCGGAAACATTTTGAACATGAGATTACTGTGGTTTACCAGTTTGCCAACCATTGTCAATAAACAGCTCAGGATTGAGAAAAAATATGCCGGTGTCACATGGGTGGCCACCCTTGAACAGGAACTGAAGAAACTGGAAAAATTTGAACTGGCCGTTGGATTCATCAATAATAATTATAAAGATGTTACCAGGATGGATGTGGATGGAATCAGTTATTTCAATATACCTTCCAGTTCCACCAGGTTGGGAAGATGGTACAGAAGAGCCTTTCACCGGATTGAAACAAGGGAAGATGTGAAACACTACCTGGAGGTTATTCAGGACTTCAAACCGGATCTCATCCATGTTTTTGGCACCGAAAATGCTTTCGGAGAAATCATCGGCCAGACCGGCGTGCCCGTCATCATTCAGCTCCAGGGAATCCTTACTGCAATACTGAGTAAGTGGTATGCGGCTTTTACCCCCTGTGAACTGTTGAAATATGCCAGCCTTTCAAGTATCCTGAATGCAACAACGTATAATCATGTTTACGCAATCAAACGGAAGAAAAGCGTGCGGGAACAAAGCATCCTTTCGAGCGCCCGCTATATATTGGGAAAAACCGAATGGGACAGGTCGGTGGTGCGGGTACTAGCCCCGCAGGCACAGTATTTCCAGTACGATAACATGATGAGGGAACCGTTCTATTCGACACGGTGGAACCCCGGAACCGAATCGGCTATCAACCTCCTCTCCGTTATCAACCAGGAGACCTACAAAGGCCTTGACATGATATTTAATACCGCGGCGATCTTGCGCAGCAGGAATATACAGTTCTCCTGGAAGATCATCGGTATCTCGGAAAAGGATGAGCTCTGCAGAATAATGATCAGGAAATCGCACACCCGTCCCTCTGACCTCCACCTCGTGCTCATGGGCAAGCAAAATGCTGAAACCATCGCCGGGGAAATGGCAAATGCCAGTATGTTTGTCCATCCCTCGTATATTGATAACAGCCCCAACAGCGTTTCTGAAGCCATGCTTGTCGGTACACCTGTCGTCGCTGCCAATATCGGTGGCATACGAAGCCTGGTCGATGATAAGGAAAGCGCAATGCTGGTCCAGGAAGGGGATGCATGGGATCTGGCAGCACAAATCCTTTTCCTCTTTGAACATAAGGAAATAAGGATCAAAATGGGAGAGAAGGCACACGAAACAGCCATGAAAAGACATGACCGGAACCGGGTGATCCGTAACCTGCTGGAGGTATACAACGCCGTCATTGATCATCACAACAGGCATGTTAATAACAATAATGTTTAATTTTACGGCAAAGGTGTGCAGATTGATCCCTTCTCCGGCAAACTATTCCTATGAAAGATAAGGTTGCAGTTATAATACCCACATTCAACAGGAAACAATACTTGCGTAATGTTCTGACACAGCTGTTCCACCAGATAGACGCGGTAAGTGAACTTATTGTGATTGTTGTTGTTGATGGATCTACAGACGGAACGATTGAAATGCTCGAAAAGGATTTTCCGGAAGTCATTATCGTGAAAGGTACCGGCAACTGGTGGTATACAAAAAGCATGAATGAGGGATTTAAAAAAGCGGAAGAATACCATCCCGGTCTTGTGCTGACCCTGAATGATGACATCGTTCTTGATCCGTCTTACCTTCAGCTTCTGTTGAACGCAAAGAAACAGGTGGAAGAGAATGCCGTTATGGGCTCACTCTCCCTCACTGCCGATCCTCCCTATCGCATCTTTTTTTCCGGTATCCGTAAATACATCCGGTGGAGACAGAAAAACATCAGGTATCATCCCCGGTTTACCCTTGTCCCTCTGGAGGAACTTACGGGCATTCATCCCAGTATTGTCCTGCCCGGCCGTGGTATGCTCATCCCTTATCCTGTCCTGAAAAAACTCAACTACTTCGATGAGTATTATATCCAGTACCATTCCGATGAGGATTTCTGTCTCCGCGCATGGAAAAACGGTTTCCCCGTTTATATCTCATGGGATGCCAGGGTATACAGTCATGTGAAAGATACCGGGAAAGGTATGTCGTTCATAAAAACCGGATTCCTTGCCTATCTTAAAGGCTTTACCAACAAGTATTCCAGGATTTATATTCCCCAGAAAGCAAGATTCTATTACACCCACTGCCCTAAAATCCTGTGGCCCCTAACCATGCTTACCTTCTTTATTTCAAACCTTAAGACATATTTCAAAAGCAGTAAATACGAAGACTGAACCACATGCAGCAATCCATGAGACATCTTATCCTCTTTGACCATGATACAAGGCACTATCGCCGGCCAATATACCGCGCGTTCAGGGATGAGTTCCGTAAACTCGGATACGAACTGGTCGTGGTGTATGATACCGGGAAACTGACAGTTGAAAACGATGACCTCTTTGTCGGGATTCGTTATACCCTCCGGAATTTTATCAGGGTAATCAGGAAATACAACTGCAATATAATCATACAGTTTGTCTGGCTCAAATACCTGTTCCTCTTTCCTTTTATGATATATTGCCGGTTGACGGGAATAAAAGTAATTGTCTGGTCACACGGAATAGGAATGAAAAGCCTGGATAATCCGCTGGTGAGAAATCTTCATTACCTGAGGCATAAACTGGCTACAGCCCTGATCATTTATTCCGACAATGAAAGAAAATATGTCAGGTCCAATCATAAAAAGCTGTTTGTGGCCAATAATACGCTCCATTTTAATTCCTTTCCGGTGATTGAAAAAACCAGGGAGGATCTGAAGGAGAAGTATGGTTTTAAAAACCGGAAAATAATTCTTTCCGTCGGAAGATTCAATGCCTTGCAAAGGAAGGTAAAACATCTGATCCTGGCTTTCAATGAGATGCCCCTGGAGAACGTCAGGTTGATCCTGATTGGCCCAGGTGTGAGCGAGGAAGAGATGTTACTGATCAAACAAAATGCGAATATCGTTTACCGGGGGGAAATATACGATCCTCTCATCGTCAACGAGAACTACAAAATGGCCGATATTTTCGTTATGCCCGGCGGTATTGGGTTAGGTATCAACCATGCATTCTATTATGGCCTGCCCGTCATCGTCGAAAACAGTCCCGTCCATTCCCC
>JAXDBV010000091.1:0-5619 GCA_034678415.1 Bacteroidales bacterium | reverse complement strand
ACCCTTTCGTTCTTCTTCACATCAATGTTTAGTATCACATTGTTGGGAAGTTTGGGATCATCCTCCTGTGTAATGGTAACCTCTGTATCGAGAAATCCCTTTTCAACAAAATGATCGGTAATGATCTTTTTCGTGTTGTTGACCACGTTCTCCGTTACCTGACTCCCGCGCAGGAGATTAATTTTCTCAGCCAGGTCGTCCTGTTCAGTCTTTCTCAATCCTGAGTATTCGATTTTAGAAAGACGGGGTCTCTCTCCCAGATGAAGGTTCAGGTAAGCAGTATCGCCCTTGCTGCGAAACATTGTAATCTTCACATCGGTGAACAACCCGTGCTTCCAGAGCTTCTCCACCGACTGGGTGATCCTGTCCCCGGGGATCAGGATCCTTTCCCCTACCGTCAGGCCTGAAAGCTGAACCAGGATATTCTCATCCAGGTACTTGATACCCGATACGGTAATCCCTCCTATCACGTATTCCTGAGGGTTGGAATAATCCATTACCGGCATCCCGGTGAAATCCTTCTCCTGTGCCAGAAGGCAACTGCTAAACAAACTGTACAACAACAGCAGTGTTCCTTTCGTTCTCATCATTCCCATCCTGAATATTGGTCAGAGCCTAAACAACCTGTTCACTTATTTTCCCGAACCTTCGTTCCCTGTACTGGTAATTAATGATTGCCTCGTATAGATCTTCCCTCCGGAAATCAGGCCACAGTTTTCCGGTAAAATACAGTTCGGAATAGGCAATCTGCCAGAGCAGAAAATTGCTTATCCGGTATTCGCCACTTGTTCTGATGAGCAAGTCCGGATCGGGAATATCCTTTGTCGTCAGGTAACGGCTGAAAAGCCGCGAATCAATATCATCAATTCTGATCGTTGAATCCGAGATATGGGCGGCAATGTTCTTCACCGCGTTCAGTATTTCCCAGCGGGCACTATAGCTCAGCGCCAGAACAAGTGACAAGCCGGTATGGCCACGGGTAAGATCGGTGGTTTCCCTCAGCTGCTGTTCCAGTGTTCCCGGTAATTCCTTCAGGTCTCCAATGGCCAGCAACCGGACATTGTTCTTGACAAAGGTTTCCCTTTCCCTGTTCAGGGTGGTAACCAGCAGTGCCATGAGTGCATTCACTTCTTCCTGCGGCCGGCTCCAGTTTTCGGTTGAAAAAGCAAAAAGTGTTAGATATCGTATACCCAGCTCGGCAGCAGCCTCTGTCACATCCCTGACGGCAGAAACAGCATTCTGATGACCATAGATACGCCTCTTCCCCTGTATCTTGGCCCAGCGACCGTTCCCATCCATGATAATGGCGATATGCATGGGCAAACGTGAGATATCAATATTGTCTTTTAGTGAGGATGCCATTTCACATTTAACGGTTATAATCCCGGTAGACGGGACAGTCCTGTCGCCCGCCGGAAAGTTTGTATACCAGTGTCAGACCCCCGAAATTGTACCAGTCATTATTATGCAGAAAAAAAGTATGTTCCGGATCATTCAGGTTGTTCACCCCGTCCAGATCGTCATAAAAGGTTTTCCTGAATTCCCAGCTGATACTGGCACCTATTTGCTTGGTAAGGTTGAATTTCATGCCAAGCCCGAACGGAACCACAACATCGTAGGAGAAACCTGATGGTTTATCCGACATACATAACCCTGCACCACCACTGATATATGTGGAATACTGAAACTCATGGGTCGCCGATTTGAATGGCAGGAAATTAAACTCGAACTGGGCTGTCATATCCATAACTGTCGATTTGAACCGTGTCCCTCCATCACGCCAGTAAAGAAAATCAAGATCAGGATTATTGGCAGAGACCTGCCCGTAGAACAGATTCCAGCGCAAGGCATGCCGCGGATTGAAATTATGCCGAAATACCAGGCCGAACGCCGGATTTAACGGCCTGAAATGGTTACTGGTATTCAAATCCCCCAGGTAATATGAAGCTCCCGCAAAAATACCCAAATCGGCATTTTTCTGTGTGAATACGCAAGAGGAAGTGATGCTTAGAAGGATGAGCAACCAGATTTTTTTCATATAACACGGTAAATATCACAATGAAACCACTATTTAAAGGTGGGCCATCCCTTCCGGTTTGTCTTTACCTTATAAATAAAATTAATCACACCGTAATGGTACATGTCAGTGAACTTGGAGTAATCGGATGTAAAACCATCGATAAAGTCTGAGGTGGTTATTCTCCCTCCCAGTTCCAAGGCAATAGAGTTCTCCGGACTTAATCCTACCTTCAGTCCAATCCCTATCGGCAAAACTAATGCCACCTTGCTGTACTCTGTCCCAACCCGTGCAATCACCGGCGGGTTGGGTTTAGGATTAAATACGGCTGATCCCAGGCCGGCAAAACAGTACATACTGATATGAGAAGCAAAATCAGTAACCCCGCGCCCTTTCATCATTAGGTAATTGTTCGACATCTTCTCCTTGATGAATGAATATTCGGCCTGAACCGACGATTCAAATATATTGGTTCCAAATTCATATCCCCTCGTGGGATTTGAACCACGATCATCATTCCCGTGCAGGTAAGCGTAAAATAGATTAAGCCTCACGGCAAAATCCTGCCATACCTTGTAACGGACCCCGAGGTAAAAATTTGGCCTGGTCTGAAGAAACCGGTAATCCTTTATCCCCAACAGGTTTTTCCCGGGCGTAAAACCTCCAATGTCTCCATAGAAATTGGTTGTCCCAATGCCTGCAATGGCCTCGTACCTGCGCAATCTCCAGATCTGCGCATCGGCTATTGACGATCCAAGAATGATCAATCCTGCCAGTAATACGAGGATTCTTTTCATATGCATTGTCTTGAGCGCACCAAAACTACAAATTATTCAACAATTCTTTCAATCAATTAACCCTTCCCCGGATTATTTATTGTCCGGAGACCACGAATCTGTTAGACTGTATGTAAATTGTCGTTAAGAGTTCAGGATCAGTATACAAATAAATAAATTTTTTTTAAAATTAATCGCTTTTGGCAGAACAGTTTAAGAAATATTAACAAAATCAGTTCCTTTTATCGACTCCCCACATCAGTTTATTGCGCAGGGTGACAAAAAAGTTCTGGTTCATCAGATTCACCATACGGATTTTAAATCCTGCCTTCTTCACCTTCAGCACAAGAGTATGATCTATCTCGGTATGCCGGTGATCCATCGAGACAAGACACCGCCGGTTGCGACTGTTTATTTTAAGTGTCAACTCATAATGGTCGGGGATAAGCACCGGCCGCACCGAAAGGGTATGCGGGGCAATAGGTGAAATAATCAGGTTGTGGCACAAAGGCGTTAGGATTGGCCCGCCTACACTCATGGAATACGCGGTCGATCCTGTGGGAGTGGAAATGATCAATCCGTCAGCCCAGTAGGAGTTCAGGTACAGATCTCCTAAATAGGTCTGTATCGTAATCATATTGGCATCGGACTTCTGTATGGTCAACTCGTTCAACGCATACTGGAAATCATCAAGCACCGGCCTTTCGGTGATCAGTTCCAGCAATGACCTTTCTTCCATCTGTATGTTTCCCGAACGGATCGCTTCCAGGGCCTCACCAATACCATGCCTCGATATGTTGGCCAGAAATCCCAGCTGTCCGCTGTTGATGCCCACAAGAGGAATCCCCCTGTCCCTCACATATGTCACGGCTTCAAGGAAGGTGCCGTCGCCGCCTATACTGAAAAAGAAATCTACCGGATGATCGATCTCCGAATGATGACCGTATGTCTTGTATGCATGCAGGGGAATATGACAACGCTGGTGCAGGAAATCAGCAAAATCACCGTATATCATATATTGAATATTCATCCGGCCGATCATGTCAAAAAAGGCAACCGCCGCACCGGTGAAATCCTCATGAAAGGGCCGACCATATATCGCAACCTTCATTACTGCCAGGGAATTAAATACTCAGATATCTCAGGAAAGCCTCGTACCGGTTGTTGTAGAAATTGTCCATCTCCTCATCTTCCATATAATAGGCTTTGATCTGATAATTGTACCTCTCGAAGGTCTGAATGACCGAAGTCAAATCCGTCCGGTTCACCTTCAAGGTCACATCCATCTTCATGGATTCATCGGGAGAGCTGACATACACACTCAGGATTTTCGCATCATTGCTTTCAACAATCTGCGCTATCTGCGACAACGAATAATCATTCAGGTGCAGCTCCAGCACAATAATGCCTCCCGGATTTTTTGTTGCCGAAAGATCGGCAAAATATTTCACCAGATCATTCATGGTGATCAGGCCAAGGTAATGTTTCCTATGATCAAGCACAGGTACCACGGTGAGTTTTAACCTGGCCAACAACTCGATCACACCGTAAATATGTGTATCGCTGGTTACATAAGGACTGAAAAGCGACAGCCGGTGGTTGCCGATAGGTTCATCCGCCTTGTTCAGATCGTAAATATCCGTATCGGATATCAATCCCAGAAATTCCTTGTTATTCACGATGGGTAAATGGGAAACCCTGAATACCTCCATCCAGTTCAGCGCTCTCTGTCCTGTATCCGAAGTTTTCAGGGCAGGTACAACATCCGATATCAGATCTTTTGCCAGCATGCGTTACACCCTTATTTGTATTATCTATTATTTTTGTACCTAAATTTACAAAAATCAGACCAGTTCATTATAAACATTCACCGATGACCCGATTAAGCGTAAATATAAACAAAATTGCCGTACTCAGGAATTCCCGGGGCGGAAACATTCCTGATGTGCTGAAAGCGGCCATGGACTGTGAACGATTCGGAGCCCAGGGCATCACCGTCCATCCCCGCCCCGATGAACGACATATCAGGTACCAGGATGTGATTGACCTTAAACCTCTTGTGAAAACCGAATTTAATATTGAAGGATACCCTTCAGAAAAATTCATAGATCTGGTGCTGCGGGTACAGCCTCAACAGGTAACCCTCGTGCCTGATTCGCCCCAAGCCCTCACTTCCGACCACGGATGGGACACCCGGTCGAATTATTCATTTCTAAGAGAAATCATCGTTACCCTGCATGCCGCCAGCATCCGCACTTCTGTCTTCACCGATACCCAGCCGGTAAATATTGAATGGGCCGCCAAAACGGGAACCGACAGGGTGGAACTCTATACCGAACCTTACGCCTCAAAATACTCTTCCAACAGAATTCAGGCTATCACTCCCTTCATCAGGGCGGCTAGCCTTGCACATAAAATGAAGCTTGGTGTGAATGCCGGTCATGACCTGAACCTGGATAACCTGAAATACTTCCACAACCATGTACCTCACCTCCTCGAGGTATCCATCGGCCATGCACTGATCTCCGATGCCCTGTACTATGGACTGGAAAATACTATCCAGATGTATCTCAGGCAACTTACAGACTAAACAATGGTACTGTTCCACAGGCAATTCGGGGAAGGTCCCGCCCTAATCATCGCTCACGGCCTTTATGGATCTTCCGATAACTGGCTAACCATTGGAAGAGAATTGAGCCGGTATTTTAAAGTATTTATTATTGACCAGCGCAACCACGGTCAGTCGCCTCACAGCAACGTACATACATATGAAGCGATGAAGGAAGACCTGAGGGAATTCATGGATGACAACGGCCTTGATTCCGC
>JAXDBV010000090.1:0-8452 GCA_034678415.1 Bacteroidales bacterium | reverse complement strand
TCTCACCGCATCTTCAATCGCAGCCTTTTCGATGGTGCGGAGGGGTGTTCCCTGCAGAGGAACGTTAGCCCCCTGCACCAGTCTCAGAACATCATTTCTTTTCACAAACTGGCGGTGACTGCTGTCGGTCACCTCTATCTTTATGTGGTTGCACAGGGCATCCCTGTGATGATCGGATACCAGGCCCATGGTGACGATCAGGTAAACTACCACTATCAGCCAGAAGAACAGGATGTGTATTATATGCCATCGTATCCTATTCATGCTTTTTTCTCCTTTGCGGTAAATCCTTTCAACAGTTCAGTCAGCGGGTTCACGAGGGTATCAATATCTCCTGCCCCCAGGGTTAGTAATATTCCAATATCAAGGTCTTTCACGGTATGAATCACCTCATCCTTGCTGCACATCCTCTTGTCGGTCAGACGGACCTTATGAAAGATAAGTTCGGAGGTCACACCCGGGATCGGTTCCTCCCTGGCCGGGTATATATCGAGCAGGATGAGCCTGTCGAGCAGTTCGAGGCTGCGCGCAAAGCCGTCAGCCAGGTCTCTGGTGCGCGAGAACAGATGAGGCTGGAAGATACCCGTTATTTTTCTTTTGGGGAACATGTGCCTGACCGACGTGATGCAAGCCCTTATCTCCTCGGGATGGTGGGCATAATCATCCATGTATACTATGTCTGGCGTCTTGACACGCACATCGAACCTGCGCACCACGCCACTAAAATCTCTGAGCGCGTCGCGGATGATCTCATGGTGCCAGCCGGCCAGCAGAGCGATGCCGCAAGCCGCGACGGCATTTTCAATGTTTACTATTCCGGGAAGGCCAAGCCTCAGCTTTTGAATGGTTCCTGTAGGTGTAACCAGGTCAAAATCATTGTACCCTTCCCCGGAGGAGATATTCGTGGCATAAAAATCGGCTTTTTCATGCAGATGATAGTTAAACACCCTGATACCGGGTTTGTGGTACTCAGCAATGTTCAATCCCTTTTTCACCAGCAGTATTCCTCCTGTCTTTATCTGATTGATGAAGTCTCTGAACGATTGCAGCAGGTTTTCATACGTTCCGTAGATATCCATATGGTCGTCATCCACGGCCGAGATCACAGCCATATTGGGGTTAAGGTGGAGGAATGAACGGTCGTACTCATCCGCCTCGGCCACCATGGTGGTCGCCCCCGGAGTATGGATAAAGTTGCTTTCATGATTCTTTGATATACCGCCAAGGAAAGCCATGCATCCGGCGGGTGTGCGGCTAAGTATGTGTGTAAGGAGGGTAGATATGGTTGTTTTACCATGGGTGCCGGCCACGGCAAAGGTTATATAATCGTTGGAGAGCCACCCGAGCACCTGCGATCGTTTCATCACGGGGAAGCTTTTTGCTGCAAAAAATGTGAGTTCGCTGTGAGAGGATGGTACGGCAGGGGTTCGTATCACCAGCGTTCCCTCATGATGAAAGGGAGGAGGTATCAATGCCACGTTGTCTTCAAAGTGTATGAGAGCTCCCTCCTGCTCAAGCAGGCGGGTCAGCTCCGTGGGGGTGCGGTCATAGCCTGCCACCGCCTTTCCGGAGGAGAGGAAATAACGTGCAAGGGCACTCATTCCAATCCCTCCGATACCTATCATATAAACCCTATGGACACAGCTTAAATCCAACTCCTGTTATTCTTTAATTAGCTTAAATACTTCCTCGGCAATGCGTTTGGCGGAATATCTTTGTGCCATCCGCTGTATGTTTTGGCTTAGTATTTTTTTCTTCTCTTCATCCCTGACCAGACCGAGACATACGTCAACCAGCCTGACGGAGGTCTCCGCATCGCGCACCATCAGGGCAGCATCACGCCTCACAAGGGTCATGGCATTCCTTGTCTGATGGTCTTCCGCCACGTTGGGAGATGGTACGAGCACCGATGGCAGGCCGACGACTGCCAGCTCGGATATGGTGGCGGCGCCTGCCCTGGAAATAACCACATCGGCAAGGGCATAGGCCAGGTCCATCCGACCGATGAAATCATGGATCGCGAGACTGTCACTCTGATACGATGCAGTTGATTCCCTGATATTGTCAAAATAGATCTTCCCTGTTTGCCACAACAACTGAACCTCTTCAGCGATTATTCTCGGCAATCCTGCTTTTATGGCCTCATTGATGGATTTTGAGCCGAGACTGCCGCCCAGAACAAGGATCACAGGTCTTGAATACCGGAGGGCAAAGAACACCTGTGCCTCTGCCTTCTTACTGCTTCTCAGCGGTTCATTGTTGTGAAGAAGTTCAAGATTTTCCCGGATGGGATTACCAGTAATGATGATCTTATGTTTCGGGAAATATTTTTCCATTCCTTCATATGCCACGCATATGCGGTCGACCTTCTTCGCAAGGAGGCGGTTTGTGATTCCCGCGTGCGAATTCTGTTCCTGCACCAGGGACGGTATTCCGTATTGGTGTGCTTTCCTGAGGAGGGGTCCGCTGGCATATCCGCCCACACCCACCACGGCGTGAGGACGAAACTCTCGCAGTATCTCACCGGCCATTCTGAGGCTTTTGATCAGTTTAATGATCACTCCCGCGTTCTTCCATATTTTCTTCCTGTAAAAGCCTGCCACCGGCAAGCCCCTGACAGGATAGCCCTCGGCCGGTATCTTCTCCATTTCCATTCTTCCCAGTGCCCCGACAAAGAGGATATCCACGCTGCTGTCGACGGCTTTCAGGGCGTTGGCAATGGACAGGGCGGGAAAGATATGACCGCCCGTTCCTCCCCCGCTAATGATGATACGTTTCCTCGACCGGCTCATTGACTGGACCTTTTTCAATCTCACGGGTAACACTAAGGATAATACCCAGCGATATGCTGGTAAAGAGAAGCGATGATCCTCCCATGCTTACCAGGGGCAGGTTCTGACCAGTGACGGGAAGGAGGTTTACCGTGACAGCCATGTTGACAAATGCCTGTATCACGATGTTAAGCGTAAGTCCGATGGCCAGGAATGCCGGGAAGGTACGGCTTGCCTTTCGAACGACCACGCCGGCCCGGTAAATAAGGAAAAGATAACAGAGCAGGATGGGCAACCCTCCCAGCAGTAACCCGTATTCCTCAATAATGATGGCATAAATGAAATCAGAATAAGGCTGTGGTAGGAAATTCCTCTGGACGCTCTTACCGGGCTTGAGGCTGAAAATGCCGCCGCTGACAATGGCAATCTTCGCCTGTTGCGCCTGATAGTTGTCGCCATCATTGCCCTGGACAAAGCTTTCAACCCTGTTTCTCCATGTACCCACCCTGCCTTCCTTATCGAGGAGCAGGGTTGTGGTGATGAATAACGCGATAACGAGTATGCCTATAGCACCGAAGGAGAGCAAATGGCGGATGCTGATACGGCCAATAAACATCAGCACCAGGCAGGTGGCAAAGAGGATCAGCGCAGAAGACAGGTTGGCCGGCAGGATCAGCATGCAAACCACAATCACCGGCACCACGATGGGAATGAACGCATCCCTGAACACGGTGATCTGATCCTGTTTGAGGGAAAGCAGACGCGAGATAAACATGATCAGGGCGAACTTGGCAAAATCAGAGGTCTGAATGGATATGCCAAGCACGGGTATGGTGAGCCAACGCGATGCCTGGTGGATGCTGGTACCGAAAACAAGGGTAAGCAGCAACAGGGGTATGGAAATATACAGGAACAGCTGTGATAACCGTGAATAATACTTGTAATGAATGTTATGTACAAAAATGATGACGAAGAGGCCGAAGAGCTGGATCACCCCATGCCTGATAAAGTAATACATGGTATTGCCTCCGGCTTTCCGCACGGCGAGGGTACCGGTGGAGCTGTACACAGCCAGGAGTGAATAGATCGACAGCACAATGATGACAGCCCATATCACCTTATCGCCCTTGAAATATTTTGAGATACCCTCGCCCATGGCCGATATTACAATTTTCTAACCTCTCTCTTAAATTGTCTTCCCCTATCCTCATAATTCTCAAAAAGGTCGAAGCTGGCACATGCTGGCGACAGGAGGACGGTGTCGCCCTTAGCGGCCAGGTGGTATGATTTGGAAACCGCCTCAGCCATTGAACAAGCATCGACAATCTTCTCCACGACGGCACCAAACGCCTTATGGATCTTTGAGTTTTCCTTCCCAAGGCAGACAATGGCTTTCACCTTTTGCCTGACAAGCTCGAGCAGCGGCTCATAATCGTTCCCCTTATCCACACCTCCGGCAATCCATACAACCCTGGTGGTCATGCTTTCAAGAGCATACCAGGTGGAGTTCACGTTGGTAGCTTTCGAGTCGTTGATAAACTCTATGCCATGCACCTTGATCACCTTTTCCAGTCGATGTTCCACCCCCTTGAAGTCGGAAAGACTCTCGCGTATCTTTTCTTTCCTGATGTTAAGGATCTGGGCGGTAATGCCGGCAGCCATAGAGTTATAGATGTTATGCTGCCCCATTAAAGCAAGATCGTAAATTGTCATTTCCAGTAGATTTTGTTGGTATTTAATAACTATGTTGTTTCCTTCCAGGTACGCATTCTGGTTTGTTTTTTCCCTGAGGGAGAAAGGCAGAAGCTCCGGGGTAGTCCGCAGGCCGGCGAGCCGTTGCCTGATCACCGGGTCGTCCCAGCAGTATATGAAGCGATCACCTGACGACATGTTCCTGAGGATCCTGAACTTTGAATCAATATACCTGTCTATGTTGTGGCCATAGCGGTCAAGGTGATCGGGGGTGATATTCATGAGCACGGCAATGTCAGCTTTGAAATCGTACATGCCATCGAGCTGAAAGCTGCTGAGTTCAATGACATAGTAGTCGAACTGTTGTGTTGCCACCTGCAGGGCCAGGCTCGTTCCCACATTTCCGGCCATTCCCGCATTCAACCCTGCGTTTTTCAGTATATGACAGATCAGCGATGTTGTGGTGGTTTTGCCATTGCTCCCTGTGATACAGATTTTTATGGCCCGTGTATAACGTCCTGCAAACTCAATTTCCGAGATAACGGGCAGTCCTCTCTCCCTTATTTTCCTGATGATGTCAGCCTCGTCAGGGATTCCCGGGCTTTTCACCACTTCATCGGCTGTCAGTATACTGTCGGGGCTGTGTTTTCCTTCTTCGAATTCTATATGATTTTCCATCAGCAATGAACGGAAACGATCTTTGATCGTGCCGGCATCACTAACCCACACGTCATAGCCCTCTTTGCGGCCAAGGATTGCCGCCCCCGTTCCACTTTCGCCCGCCCCAAGAATCACAAGTCTCTTTTTCATATACCTGTCCCCTGCCTGTTATCGAATTTTTAGTGTTACAATGGTGATCACTGCCAGCAGGATACCCATGATCCAGAATCGGGTAACGATCTTCGGTTCAGCATACCCTTTCAACTGGTAGTGATGATGCAGCGGAGCCATCAGGAACACACGTCGTCCGGCTCCAAATTTTCTTTTGGTATATTTAAAATATCCCACCTGGATCATAACAGAAAGGTTCTCCACAATGAATATTCCACACAGGATGGGTATGAGGAGTTCTTTCCTGATGATGATGGCAAACACTGCGATGATGCCTCCAAGGGATAGGCTGCCCGTATCCCCCATGAACACCTGCGCGGGAAAGGAGTTATACCAGAGGAATCCCACGGTTGCTCCGATGAAGGCGCTCATAAAGATCACCAGTTCCCCTGTATGCGGGATATACATGATGTTCAGGTAATCGGCATAGATGATATTACCGGAGAGGTACGCCAGGATACCAAGGGTTGTGCCGATGATTGCCGATACGCCGGTGGCCAGCCCGTCCAATCCGTCGGTGAGGTTCGCACCGTTGGAGATAAAGGTAACGATGAGGATGACGATGATGATAAAGACGATCCACGCTGCTTCCTGTTTGTACTTTCCCATGAAGGCCACCAGCCACGCGTAATCAAACTCGTTGTTCTTGATGAAGGGAATGGTGGTGATGGTGGATTTCTTATCCATGGTAACAAAATTCTCCTCTGCAAGTGCATTGCCCGCCTGTATGATGACTTGCCCGGGAAGGGTTGCATCGCTGACCCTGATCTTTTCCCTGACAAACACATCATTGCTGGTGAACATGATGATACCCACGATAAGGCCGAGGATTACCTGGCCGCTGATTTTAAACCGGCCGGCCAGCCCTGCTTTCTGTTTCCTGAATATCTTGATGTAATCATCTATAAACCCGACAAATCCCAGCCATATGGTGGTGATCAGCATCAGAATTACGTAAATATTGCCCAGGTCACCGAAGAGGATGGTGGGGATGATAATGGAACTAAGGATGATGAGCCCGCCCATGGAAGGGGTTCCTTTTTTCTCCGACTGGCCTTCAAGGCCCAGCTCCCTGACGGTTTCCTTCACTTGTTTCCTGCGTAGTATCCCGATAAGCCTCTTACCCATAAAGAGGGAGATAATGAGGGAGGTGATCACTGCCATGGCCGAGCGGAAGGAGAGATATTCAAACACTCCGGCACCGGGCACATCAAGCTTTTCAAGATACTGGAACAGGTAGTAAAACATATCGTTTTATGTTTTTATATTGAACAGTTCCCGGATAATCTCCCGGTCGTCAAAATGATGACGCACCCCTTTTATTTCCTGGTATGTTTCATGTCCCTTGCCTGCGACAAGGATAATATCTCCCGTGCCGGCCAGCATGGTAGCGGTTTGTATGGCATCCCTCCGGTTCACGATGGTCAACACCTCGTTCATTTCAACCGGTGTAAGGCCGGCTTTCATCTCTTCAATAATGGCAGCCGGGTCTTCCGAGCGCGGGTTATCGGATGTAAGAATGACCTTATTGCTATAAGAGGCGGCGATCCTTGCCATGACCGGTCGTTTTTTCCGGTCACGGTCGCCACCGGCACCCACCACGGTAATGATTTTGTGTCCTTCCTTTCGCATCCCCTGCAGTGTTCTGAGGATATTCTCCAGGGCATCCGGGCTGTGGGCATAGTCTACCACAGCCAGCCTGCCATCGGCTGAACGGATGGTTTCGAACCGGCCGTTGACAGCCTCCAGGTTGCTCAATACCCTGATCACTTCCTCCCTGGGCAAGCCCAGCTCAAGGGCACAAGAGTAGACAGCCAGCAGGTTGTACGCATTGAATTCACCCATCAGCTGTGACCACCATTCGTCACCGTTCGTTCTCAGAAGCATACCCGTGAGGCCGCTCTCAATAATGCGGCAACGATAGTCGGCCATGGACTTTAATGCATAGGTTCTGATCCTGGCACGACAGTTCTGTACCATTACTTTCGCGTTCCGGTCGTCGTTGTTGACAAGGGCAAATGCATGGGGGTGAAGTGCATCGAAAAATTTTTTCTTTGCCCTGATGTAATCACTGAAAGTCAGGTGATAGTCCAGGTGATCATGGGTGATATTGGTAAATATAGCACCGGTAAACTGCAGGCCGGCCGTTCGTTCCTGCACCAGTGCATGTGAGCTTACTTCCATGAAGCAGTATTCCGTACCTTCCTGTATCATTTCATACAGGAGCCTGTTTAGCACAACAGCATCGGGGGTTGTATGGGTGGAATCCATGACTTTTTCACCGACCCTGTAAACCACCGTTGAAATGAGCCCGCTTTTATGTCCCATCTTTTCGAGCAGGTGGTATAACAGGGTAGCCGAAGTTGTTTTGCCGTTGGTGCCTGTCACACCTACGAGGTGCAGTTTCTTCGACGGATGATCAAACAGGGCCGCTGACATTAAGCCAAGGGTGTAGGCCGGTTGCCTGACCCTGATCCAGGTGATTCCTTTGGCCTGTTGTTGAGGGAAGGTTTCGCAACAGACAGCGACAGCGCCGGCATCCACAGCCTGCCCGATGAATACATGCCCGTCAACCTTTGTTCCCCGTACCGCGACAAACAGGGTATTCTTTTGAATATCGCGCGAGTTATTTGTAATATGGTTAACAGTGACAGCGGTGCTGCCGGCCACCTCTTCCACTTCAAGACCTTTCAATATGTCGGTTAACCGTTTCATTCCAGCCGGTTGAATTATATAAAGCTCATTTCAAGGATTATTCGTTGCTCCGGTCTGGCTACCGTACCGGGAGGTACGGACTGTTGCCTCACCGTACCCCGGCCCACCACCTCAACCCTCATTCCCACCTTTTCCAGGAGATACAGGGCATCCTTCAGTCCCATCGACACCACGTTGGGCACCAGTCTTGACTGTATACTGATCTGTTTAAGATCCACGAACGTTCCCATGCTGCTGGTTGACACCCATGCCGGATGGTCAGAGGGCAGCTGGTAGTCCAGATTAAAATGCTTCAGCACACGGATCAGCTCGTCGGTGTTTCCGGCCTTTGTATAAGGAACCTCCAGCATGGAGTCGGCCGCAGCATAAACCTCATGCATATTCAGGCTGGTGGCAAACACCTTGTCGGCAACCTCCTTGAACACAGGACCGGCCACCACATT
>JAXDBV010000089.1:0-10151 GCA_034678415.1 Bacteroidales bacterium | reverse complement strand
CCCTTGAGGAGTTTGTCTCCGGTCTCGATGAAATTATCGTGATTGGTTATGGCACCCAGCGGAAAAGCGACATTACGGGAGCCATCACTTCCGTGGATGCCGACAGGATCCGTGATGTGCCCGCCCTAAATATTACACGGGCATTGCAGGGAAAGACCGCCGGTGTTGAGATCCAGAATATCGGAAGAAATCCCGGCAGCGGGTCGCAGATCAGGGTTCGCGGCAACCGTTCCTTGTCCGCATCAAACGACCCTCTGATTGTGGTCGACGGGATCCCCTTCGGCGGCAGCATCAATGATATAGCCGCCGACGATATCGAGTCCATTGAGGTGCTGAAGGACGCATCCGCCACCGTGATCTATGGCTCACGCGGTTCAAATGGTGTTATACTGATCACCACCAAACGCGGGAAGGCAGGAGCACTGAAAGTGACCTACAACGGGTATTACGGATTAACCAATGTAGCCCGTGAATATGACCTGTACAATGCGGAAGAATTTATCAAACTTCGTGACGTGGCCGCTTATACTGATTTCCTGCCCGATGAAAAGGAATCCATGTTGCTGGGCCGGGAGTCCGACTGGCAAAAACTGATCTATCAGACGGGACAAACCACCAACCATGAACTCGGATTTTCCGGAGGTACTGAGAAATTTCAGTATTCATTATCCGGCGGTTTCATCAACGAAACATTTGTACTCCCCGGAATCGACTATTCACGGTATAATATGCGCGCCGCCATTGATCAACAGCTCGGAAAACGGGTACGATTAGGTATCACCTCCATGAACTCCATTGCCGTGACCAATGGCCAGTCAGCCAGCCCTATGTGGCCTATCCTTTCTCTCTCCCCACTGTATCCGGTGTATGAGCTTGACGGCACCATGAACAAACAGCCGGCATGGCCTACCGACAACACCTACAACCCATTGTCCATATTCGATGAAGAGAGCTGGGCCGAACGAAACCGCAGACATTCCTCGTTCAACACTTTGTATGCCGAGGTGGATCTGTTTGAGGGAATGAAATACCGGGCAAACCTGGGATTTGATTTCAGCACGAACAGGTACAATAATTATTATGCCAGCGATTCCTATGTCAGAACGGGCAGTGAAAGCCAGGGACGGGTACAGAACACCGAGAACATGGGGTATACCATTGAGAACCTGCTGATCTATGACAAGGCTTTTGGCAACCACCGTATCAATATAACCGGTATGCAGAGCATCCAGGAGTCAACCGCCATGCAGTCGAGTTTCACCGGGACAGGCGCGGCGGCTGATTACATACAATATAACAGCTTTGCCTTATTTGACGTGGTTGAGGCGACCAGCCAGGCCACCAACTATTATTCAAACTGGAGCCTGGTCTCCTTCATGGGACGTATCAACTACTCATTATTAGACAGGTACCTGCTTACCGTTACCGGCAGGAGCGACGGTTCATCGAGGCTTGCCGAAGGGAAAAAGTGGCATTCCTACCCTGCAGTGGCACTGGCATGGAAAATCAGCCAGGAACCCTTTATGTCAGGGATCGACTTCCTGTCAAACCTGAAGCTGCGTGCAGGCTACGGCCAGACATCCAATACTTCAATCAATCCTTATGCAACCCTGGGAAGCCTGTCAAGGGACACCTATAGCTTTGGCGACCAGGGCGTTTACGGATACTATGTTAATACCCTGCCAAACACCGAACTAACATGGGAATTTACAGCCCAGACAAATATCGGACTGGATTTCGGGTTCCTGAGCGAGCGGATCAACGGATCGGTTGACCTCTACCTGCAAAAGACAGACGGTGTCCTGCTGGGTGTGGCATTGCCTCCCTCACAGGGTGTCCCCGGCCAGTTCATGAAAAACATCGGGGCAACGGAGAACAAAGGCCTGGAAATCGCTCTTAACGGGCTCGTCTTTAAACCGGCTATCGATAAAGGATTCTCCTGGGAGATCAATGCCAATATCTTCCTGAACAGGGAAAAAATCACAGCCCTGCAGGATCCCAGTATTGACAAAGATATTGGAAACAGCTGGTTTGTCGGTTACCCTGCCAGCGCCATATATGATTATGTTAAAGTAGGTATCTGGCAGCTGGGGGAAGAAGATGATGCAACGGTTTATGGCGCCAAGCCAGGTGACATCAAATTTAAGGACCTGAATAATGATAATAAAATTGATGACAGTGACCGTAAAGTCCTTGGCTCTTCACAGCCTGATCTGCTGGGTGGGTTCACCTCTACCTGGGGATTCAAGGGTTTCGATCTCTCGGTCGTGGGATATTTCCGCGTGGGAGGGATGATTGCCAGCACCATGCATATGCCGAACAACTATTTCAACCGTCTCGACGGTAGAAGAAACGGTCCAAAGGTGGATTACTGGTCGCCCACCAACCCGACAAACAAATATCCGAAACCTGATATGGCCATCAATGCCGCCAAGACTAACGTGCTGGGATATTTCGATGGCTCGTTCCTCAAAATCCGTAGTATAAACCTGGGGTATAACCTTGACCGTCGATGGACCAGGTTCATGTCTCCATCAGCATCCGTAAGACTGTATGCCTCTGTTGCTGATCCTTTCATTCTGTTCTCACCCTATCTTGAAGAAGGTGGTCTTGACCCGGAACCGACCAACACCGCTGCCATTGATAATTCGGCATTGGGTATGCCGGGCAGAACGCTGGTTGTAAGTTACGGCACACCGCCGGTGCGGAAATTCTTATTTGGTTTAAATGTTAACTTCTAATACTGGGGATCATGAGAAACAAGATTAAATATATAGCGATGATTTTTGTTCTTGCCTTCACGGTATCCTGTGAAAAATTCCTGGAGGAAGAACCAAAATCCTTACTAACGGCCAAGTATCTGGAGACCGAAGACGGTGTGATGTCGGCGCTTTATTCATGCTATTCCGATTTACGTCTGCTCTGGGGTCCGGAAGCCGGGATGGTTGCCACCTGTGCCGGTACCGACGAATGGCAGAAAGGGCCTGACGGCAATACCAACTTTAACCTCTACCAGACGGGGATGGCCGCCGACGGAGCCATCAGCGGCCTCTGGAACTGGGGCTATACAAGCATTAATACCGCCAACGCGGTGATTAAATACGCTCCCCTTTCCGGGATGGATGAAGACGAAGCGGCAGTGATTGTTGCCGAGGCAAAATTCATGCGCGCCAACTGGTACTTCGTCATTGTGCAAACCTTCGGCGCCTGCCCGCTGAACCTGGAATTTATTTCAGAACCTTCAACGGAGGCTTACCGGGTTTCCGTGCAGGATGTATATGCAGCCATCGTGGCCGACCTGGAAGAAGCAAAACAGGTATTGCCTGTAAAACAACAGCAATTTGCCCGTATCACACGCGCCGCCGCCTATCACCTGCTGGCCAAGGTCTACCTTACACGGGCTACACAGCCCTTCGCCAATAAAAACAGCGATTACCAGGAGGCCTATGACAATGCCATGGAACTTATCAATAATAAGAACACTTACGGCCTCGAACTGCTTCAGGATTTTGAAACGGTATTCAAACCGCGGAACGAGTATAACGAGGAAGTCATCCTGCTGGTTGACCGGAACACGGATATCCTGTTCAACAGCGCCACTGACCCTTCCACCAGCGGTATCACCGATTACAGGAGAAACATGGCATTCTTCTTCTTCAGGCCTAACTATTCCTCCTGGGTGCCCGGGCTGGTGCGCGATATCCCTTACGGAAGACCGTGGCACCGTCAAAGACCCACCAACTATTTACTGGACGTGGTATTCCAGGACAGGGTTGACGACACACGCTATGACAAAACCTTCCAAACCGTGTGGCTGCTGAACGATGCAGCCGGTATAACCTCCCCCGGATTCTCTGTCGGCGATACCGCTGTATGGATGCCCGGGTATGAAACCTACCGCGCTGCCAAAGCCGTGGCTATCTATCCTCCCTCACAGTACTATGGGAACTTCGGACAAACCAAGTCTATCTACCCCTGCATGAGTAAATATGATGATATTGACAGGGCGGCTATTCAGGAATGTTCCGTACGTCCCTTCATCGTCTACCGTTTTGCTGAGACCTACCTAATCGCGGCCGAAGCAGCCATGTACCTCAGCATGCCTGCTGAATCGGTAGCTTTAATCAATGTCGTGCGCGACAGGGCTGCCTACAATGCTAACCGCTCAACAGCCGAGAATATCCTGGCTGCCCAGCGGCTCCGCAATAAGGTACCCAGCATGACCGATGTTGACGAAGGAATCGCCTTCATCCTCGATGAACGCTCCCGCGAACTCTGCGGCGAATACATGCGCTGGTGGGATCTGGTCAGAACCAGGACGGGAGACGGGACAGTACAGCTCCTGTACCGGGTGCGTAACCTTGTTACTCCCACGAATTACAGCGATGACGGCCATATCCCCGCTCATCTGAATATACAGGATTTTCATGTCCTGAGACCCATACCTCAGGGACAGATTGACCTTACTTCAAATGAGTTTCCGCAAAATCCCGGGTACTAGGAGAATATCAGGTGATAAAACCATTAAAAGAATTTACTATGAAACAGATAAAAATCAAATCAGGATTAATGCTGGTTCCATTATTGATTGTCACCTTACTCCTGTCAGGTTGTGTTGAGAAGGAAGACTTTATGGAATCCAATATTATTGATATGAATGACAAGATCGCTGCCATTAACAAGGAAGTGACTCAGCCCGGAGATGTACTGACCGTCACCGGAAAAGACCTGGATAAGGTATATAAGATCATGCTGAACACCGATAATGTCCCGGTGGTATTTACCGTTGTTTCCTCGTCAGAACTGAAATTAACCATACCGGCTACGGCTCCGCTGGGTGATGTGGTCACCATAAACTTTTTCTTCTCGGGCAAAGGCCTGGCTCAGAGGGGTATCAGGATCATCTCACCGCCCGTGATTTATGCCATGTCGCCCGAAGCGGCTCAACCGTCAGAAACAATTACCATCCTGGGTAAGGAACTGCACCTGGCCAAGGTTGTCAGGATCAATGATGTGGATGTCACTTCCAGCATGGTTATTGAATCGGACAAGATCCTTTACGTGGCAACACCCGAAGGATTCACGGGAGGTGATCTGACCATCGAAACGGAAAGCGGCGGTATATCCACAAGCCCTTATCCGCTGTTACTGGGAACAGAAATCATGATCAACGATTTTGACGGGAACAGTTCTCATAACAAAACCGACGGCTTCATCAGCAGCAACGGAAACCTTGATAACGATGTGCTTGAAACCGGAGAATTCCCGAGAAACAACTATTGGACCTTCACGATTAAGGACAATGGCACCGGCTGGGGAGGAAATGTTGACTTCTACATCGTAAACCTGCCTGATACGATTACTGATCTCACGAAGGTAACGCTAAAACTCGACATCAAGCTGACCAAGGCAATGAATGTCAATGTAATGATCGCGCGCGGCAGTGATGTCTGGGGAAAGACTCTCCCCATGGTGATCGGATGGAACCAGGTTTCCCTCTCCTTCAACGATATGGGCTCCGGTTACGGAGGCACTTTCCCACCCGAAGTGCCGTTACCTCCGTTTAATGATATCTCTGGCGTAAAGATTCAGCCTCCGGCTCAAACGGCTAACGCCAACTTCGGAGAGAAAATATCGATCGATAACATCAAGTTCATTATTGCTGACTAAGAAAACCATGGATATGAAAATACTGAATAATCTTATGAAAGCTTCCCTGGCAGCCCTGTTGCTTATTTTTATCGTCACAGGCTGCAAGGAACCCGGCGATATATCTATCGATCCGGTAACATATGAATCGCCTTTTACCTTCACCCCATCACATGGCTTCCCTGGATCCACCGTCAAGATCGAGGGGACCGGATTGGACGATGTGCTGCAGGTCGGCTTCGGCAGTGTGGCCGGTGAGGTCACCTCACAGTCAACCACAACAATAAACGTGGTTATCCCCGTGGGAGCAATGACAGGAAGAATCAAGCTGGTAAAACCAAGTTCCGTCATATCTTCCGTGGATAATTTCGTCGTTGACGAAACGCCCATTCCCACCATTATCGACTTCAGCCCTGCCATTGCCGGCAGCGGTGATGTGATCACCATTACAGGTAACCTGCTGGATGAGGTGGATTCGGTGTATATCGGTAACCTGAAGGCAGAAGTCACAGGCACACCCACAGCATCCCAGATGCAGGTGATCGCACCGGTGGGACTGAAAACAGCCAAGATAAACCTGTACTACACCTTCATGACAGATTACGGGATGCTCAAACCCGCCATATCGGCCAGCGATAAGGAATTATCCCTTGAACTGCCGAAGATCACCTCAATTGAGCCACCGGCAAATGACCTTGATATCGGCGACTCGGTTACCATTAAAGGAACCATGATGGACCAGGTCACAATGGTTGAATTCGGTGCAACCAGCGTTACCTTTACAGCCTGGGCCGATACCATGATTACATGTTATGTGCCGACAGGAGCCACCACAGGTAATATCCGGCTGACAATATTTGATGGGGTTGTGGAAAGTGCCTTCGTGGTTAACCTGCCAGCCATATCTTCCATTACTCCTGAAAAGGGCAAGGAAGACGCCGGTATCATCAGGGCATTCTCGATCACAGGAACCAAGCTCGACCTTGTGGACTCTGTGTACATGGGAACAACAAAAGTCAACCTGACAACAAAGACCGCATCGCAGTTGCTGTTCACTATGGCAGGGAATAAGGCAGGAGTCATCACCTTGTACACAAAGAACGGGAATGTCAAAACCTCCGCCCCATTCTTCTTCACGGGTAATATGTGGATAAATGACTGGAATACGGTATTCCCGGTTGACCGTTACGATAAGTTTGCAAATAATAATTTCGGTTCCTTTGCCGCGGATGAAACAGGGGATCATGCCCTGTTAACCATGGGTGGAGCCATTCATACCAAAAGCTTTTATCTTTGGGGCCCCCCGGTAGGCAATGACCGCTTCTCCTTGTACACTCCCAATCCGAACGGAGTCTATCTTGAACTTGATCTGAATGTCATTTCCATCGATGATTCGCTGAAACAGCAGGACGGAACATTGAAATTCAAGGTCTACATGATGGATGCCCTTGGATGGGGCGCCGGCGGTGAGTATGCCTATGGATATAACGGCCCTATTTCCTATGTCATGGCCGACGGTGAATGGCACCATTTCAGAATGCATCTGAAGGATTTTAAGGCTTCTACCAACAGCGGATTGTATACTCCCGACATGCCCGCATCCGGAGACCTCAGACCTTCTGCATTCTGCCATCCTAACAGCTTGCGTATTATCGCTTTCGTCTTTGGCACCGCAAATCCGTCAGGAAACGGAAATGTTGTGCTGGGGATGGATAATGTGAAGTTTGTCATTGAAGAATAGCCTGTAAAAAAGGTTACGGGAATCACTACAGTTCCCGTAACCTTTCTTTCTATTTGAACGATGTTGCTATCTGTTCCCTCAGGGATGAAGGAGTGAATGTTATCACCGGATAAACAACAAACGTCGAAAGATACAGTACGCATAAAATCTGTAATCCGGGAAAGATTGTCCGAAGGTCTCCCCTGGGATAATTTATCTTTAAAGGTCCGGGAAAAACAAGGGAATGAAAAGCAATGTGCATATATTATTCATGCTTTTCCTGGGAACTGTTTCTTGCGGCAATGATGATACCGATCCGCCGGAAAAGGATTCTCGCCCGAAAAACCTTCAGGAATACCTGCAGGTAAGCGAAGGTCTTAAGGATTATTACCCCTACACCGAGTATTTCTATATCGGTGTGGCTATTGAGCCTGCCACACTCAACAATGCAGCTGATGTAGCCTTGATGAAGCGCCACTTCAGCAGCCTGGCTGCCGAAAACGTGATGAAGTGGTCAGCACTGCAGCCCTCCGAAGGTACTTTTAACTTCGCGCCGGCCGATGCCCTCGTTACCTTCGCCGAAGAAAATGGCATCTGTGTAAGGGGCCATACCCTCTGCTGGCATAACCAGGTGCCCGCATGGGTCTTTAAGGACGGGAATGCCACCGCTTCCAAAGAACTGGTGCTCCAGCGGCTCGCCTCCCATATTACAACCGTCATGACACATTTTAAGGGAAAGATCTATGCATGGGACGTGGTCAACGAAGCCATAGACGACGGAAGTAGATTCTACAGGACTTCACCATGGTACAATATCTGCAGTGAAGACTATATCTTTAAAGCATTTGAAACCGCCAGGACAGCCGACCCTGAGGCAAAGCTCTTCTATAACGACTATTCCGAATTGAATCCGGTGAAGAGAGACAAGATTTATGAATTATTATCACAACTCAAAGCCAGAAACCTCGTCGACGGTATGGGATTGCAGGGACACTGGAACATTGAATACCCTTCCGACGCTATTCTTACCGCCGCACTCGACAAATACAGATCACTGGATATTGAACTCCATATCACGGAACTGGATGTGTCGGTCTATCCCTCCACCTCAGACCCGGAAATTCCTTATACAGAGGAGCTGGGTCTTACACTGGCTGCTGCCTACGGCAGACTGTTCAGTACTTTCAGGAACTATAAGGAACATATCACATCTGTCACATTCTGGGGACTGACCGATAACCATACATGGCTGGATAACTTCCCGGTACCGGGAAGAAAAAACTATCCGCTTCTTTTTGATACAAATTATAATCCAAAACAGGCATACTTTACAGTCATAAACTTTTGACAATTAAATATTCCGGGGGATTTTATTCTTTCATGCATGAACTACCACCTTTCTTTTCAACTTCTTGGTTTAGGTTAAACATATGGATGTGAATCGGTTAATAAAATCCCCCGGATATTTCTCCAGATCCATCAGGAATAGATCGTTGTCATCCCGGTTGTTCTTCGTACCATAAGCTCCGGATAAAAAATAGTAGCCGGTTGATCATGGAGGGCAAGTATAAATCCTTATATCAAGTGCACGAAAAATAATGTACAACCCTGTATATCTTCATTTCAGATGTTTTTCAATCCGCCGGTTACTCCCATTATGCATCGCCTGCCATTACTCCTCACCAGGCGGGTGTACCCTGTCGTAACTGTTTTCATACAGCGGAACGATCCATATGACAATTCTTTTGATAATACTGACAAACCAGGAGTATCCGCCGGAAAGAGTCAGTGGCTGGCTGTTGCCGTAAAATCAATGCAAACCGGACCGGAAAGACTTCCCCGGGACCTGTTCAACAGCTATCATACAAAAGAACTTCCGGACATCATTTGCCACAGCCACTCCGGCCGGTACAGGAAAAGAAATTTAACGTCGCCGTGGTATGTACATCAGGAAGTCATCCACGCGCCTGAAAAAGACAAGACTATTCCCATGGTTGATTCTGTTCCCGTGGCCATTCAGACTGCCGGTGCAACTCACGGCAAAATATGCAAAGCATCGTTTGTAACCTCTCCCGGCAACGGGTATTCAGCATCCTGCTTATTTGGAAATAAACTTCATATGATTATTTTTGTCGGAAGTTTATTTTATTGCAGGGATCTGACAGAAGCCGGTATGTATAAGAATTACATGACATTTTCTAATAATCAGTATGATCATACCGGTTGTTCCCGCCCGGCAGGTATACAGTGTCTTTCCCTGGCACCTCCATCATGCCGGTTCCAGTCATGGAGGAAGCAATTAAATTCATACAGTATTATTGATCAGGATACGGGTATTCCTATCCACAATCATGTAAAATCTCTGCCGCGATATTCAATATGTCTGCCATCAGCAATTGTGCAGGTAACTGCTCTACAACGTATCATTTTAAAGAATAACAATCTTTTTCATCATTTTAAACGCGCGTTGTCCTGAAATGGCACAATGCAATAATCATGATACCTATGAATGAGATTCTTGAAAGAATAGCCAGATGTGTTGAAGCGGGAAAGATAAATAAAGCATCCCCTTATCCTCCCGACATGAAAGGCCAGGACGGTGTGGATGAACTGACAGGCATCGCCCTTCAGTCGGGTAGCACCCCAGGTGAGATTCTGGAGCTTGCCCTGATCCCGGCCATGGAGAATGTGGGAATTCGGTTCAGCAGGAAGGAAATCTTTGTGCCGCAGATGCTGTTGTCGGCAAAAGCCATGAGCGCTTCCATGGCACACCTCAAGCCGT
>JAXDBV010000088.1:0-2900 GCA_034678415.1 Bacteroidales bacterium | reverse complement strand
CCTCCTGATCATTGAAAACAGCTCTTCCGTAACACCGCTGATTTACGGCAATTTCCTGTCGGATGTTTTCAGAGTCAACGGGAATATTGAAGCTTCCGGAACTATTAATCAGGTGTCCGATATCAGGTTGAAGAAAAACATTTCACCCTTAACCGGGGTTATTGATAAATTAAACGTTATTCAGGGTATATCCTATGAATGGGATTTGGACAATGATGCAGGAGTATTGCTAAAAGAAGGAAGGCAAATCGGTGTTATAGCCCAGGAGGTGGAAGAGGTGTTCCCTGAACTGGTGACCACCAATGAGAAAGGATATAAAATGGTGGATTACATAAAGTTAACACCCATCCTCCTGGAGGCAATCAAGGAGCAGCAGCAGGCGATTGAGTTGCTCAGGAGCAGGGTTAGTACGCTGGAATCAATGGTCGGACAAAACAAATAAATGCCGGAGAGATCATTCAATGATCGTTTCAGAGGGCTGGCCAGTAATAAGGGAATTGAAAAAAGAACCATATCAATCCCTTAGTGTCATTTTATTACCATTTAAGCAACAATGTGATTCATCCGGCTGAATAATGGTTGCGACATCAACCATGCTGCACGCGTATATCCTATCCGTTGTTGAAGCCACTGTTATAATGATACGACCTGTAAATGGTTTCCAAAAGAAGTATTATTTTTACCGGCCATAATCCCTGGAAATCGCAAGGAATCAGTAAACTGAATTATTATGAAGAATCTTGCCATCATCCTCACCTTCCTCATCACACCATTGATCAGTAAGGGCCAGGTTAAAATCATTGCCCACAGGGGATATTCCTACCTCGCACCGGAGAACACGGTTGCTGCCGCCAGACTGGCATGGAAAGCAAAGGCTGACGCGGTAGAAGTGGATATCTATCTTACTGGTGACGGGAAGATCATATGCAACCATGACAGGACGACGAAGAGAACTACGGGGAAAGATTTTTTGGTACCTGAAACGGATTCAAAACAGCTTCGCAAACTGGATGCAGGTTCATTCATGAATCCGCGGTTCAGAGGAGAAAAAATACCTTTCCTGGAGGAGATCATACGTACCGTGCCGAAAGGCAAGGAACTGGTGGTTGAAATAAAATGCGGACCTGAAATTCTGCCAACCCTTAAAGAAACGATCCTGCGCTATGGGAAGAACAAAAAATTTGTCTTCATCTGCTTCAATCTTGAAACCATTGCCGCGACAAAGAAGATGTTCCCCGGTAACGAATGTTACTGGCTGTGCTCATCAAGACAACTGCTGGATGCTGGTATCAGCAGGGTTACTGAGGCCGGCATCGAAGGCGTCAGCCTCTTACATCGAATCATTGACCGGGAGGTGATGAGAAAGGCAGGGGAACTGGATATCGAAGTATATTCGTGGACCGTTGACAATCCTGAAGAAGCGATCCGTCTGGTTGAACTGGGAGTGAAAGGGATCACGACCAACCGTCCGGGATGGCTCAGGGAACAGATTCATGCCTCAGGCCGTTAAGCAAGATATATCCGGGAGCATGCCCGGCTTCATGAAGCCGTTACGTGTAAAATTCTTTACGGCATCAGATCCGGTAACGTACGAAGGCTTCGAAGGCTTCGTACTCAGCCATACCCACTTTGTTATAAAGATCGGCTGTTGCACGGTTACGTGTTTCTGCCCGTTGCCAGAATTCCCGTTTATCCGAGCCGGGGAACAGCGCCTCGTCTTTTTGTGACTGGTGCTTGAAGATCGCTTTGATTTTACGGTTCAGCTCTCCCGGGCTGAGGGGTACCGCCATCTCAATATCGCTGATATCCCATTCCTGCCATGCACCACGGTAGAGCCAAACCCAGCAATCCTTCATCCACGAATCCTTTTTCACGATCTGCAGGGCCTGTTGAATAGCATCGAGGCATACACGGTGGGTACCGTGCGGATCAGACAGGTCACCGGCAGCAAAAACCTGGTGCGGCTTCAGTTCGGTAAGCAAACCGGTAATAATATCGATATCCTTCCCGCTCAACGGTTTCTTTTTCACCATGCCGGTCTGGTAGAACGGCATATTCAGAAAGTGTATATTGTCGTCGGGAATACCCATGTACCGGCATGCGGCACGGGCTTCGCCTTCCCTGATGAGCGTTTTCACCTTCTGCACTTCCGGAGAATCGACTTGTCCCGGCATCTTATCCCGCAGGAACTGTACTACCTTACGGTAAGTCTCCTTCACCTGTTGTTCCTTTTCGGGGAAGAAGCCATGGAAATAATCGCTCACAAAGTCGGAGAACCGTAGCACATCGTCATCGAACACGGCAATGTTTCCCGATGTCTGGTAGGCAACATGCACCTGATGACCCTGTTCCACCAGGCGGATCAGTGTACCGCCCATGGAGATGACATCGTCGTCGGGGTGCGGACTGAAGATGAGTACTCTTTTGGGAAATGGTTTAGCCCTTTCGGGGCGGTGGGTGTCATCGGCATTGGGTTTACCTCCGGGCCATCCGGTGATGGTATGCTGCAGATCATTAAACACCTTGAGATTAATGTCGTAAGCCGGTCCCCTGTCAGCCACCAGATCGCCCATACCATTGTCGTTATAATCGCGGTCGGTAAGTTTGAGGATAGGTTTACCTGTCTTAAGGCATAGCCACACGGTGGCTTTACGTATGAGTCGGTCATCCCACCGGCAGGGACCCAGCAGCCAGGGGGTTTTCATCCTTGTCAGCTCGGCCGCAGCAGCTTTGTCGAGCACCACGGTAGCGTCGGGATGTGCCTGCAGGTATGTGGCAGGGACGGTATCGGTTACCGACCCTTCTACCGTCTTCCGGATAATGCCAGCCTTTGATTCACCCCACGCCAGCAGGAGGATACGCTTTGCCTCAAGGATCGATCCCACGCCCATGGTGATGGC
>JAXDBV010000087.1:0-6971 GCA_034678415.1 Bacteroidales bacterium | reverse complement strand
TTGAGGCGATCTTTAAAATGCTTGATCTGATGCGAAATCATTTTCAGAATATGAGTCCTGCATTTCTTCTGGATATGAAGCGATACCGGAAAGAAATCCTGAAGAAGCTGGCCGAGAAAAATGAACTCCCCTATGCGGAAAACAACACTGAATTATTAGAGAGAGGCATCAGGGAAGGAATCTTCAGGGATGATATCAATATTGAGATCACCAATAAATGCCTGTTTGAGGTGGCGCGGATCGCCAATGACAAGGAGGTATTTCCCCCCGAACTTTTCGGTTCAAAAAATGTTATGAGGCATTTGTATATCAATTACCTGAGGGGAATATCCACTCAAGCAGGCCTGGATCTGATAAACCAATACGACAAGAAATGAGTTTATGATTGATCAGAGTTTACTATTGAATCAGAGGATACTATGAAAAACAAGTTTTTATTTTCCGCGACTATTTTAATGTTCCTTGCATGGATACCTGTGTTGGCCCAGGAAACGGTTGGTGAGTTACGTTTATCCCTGGCCGAAGCCCGGGAATTTGCGATTCAGCACAACAGGATGGTCACTTCCGCCAAGCTGGATATGGAAGCATCGAAGATGGTGGTGTGGGAAGCCGTCTCTGCCGGATTGCCACAGGTGGTAACCAGCGGTAGCTTTACCGATAATTTAAAGCAAATGGTATTTCTCATTCCCGATTTTATTGGTGGGGATCCCAACAGAAAGATACCGATAACCATGGGTTCCCAATACAGCACATCCCTGTCTCTTCAGGCCAGTATGCCCCTGTTCAGCGCCCCGTATATCGTGGGCATTGAGACCACAAAACTGGCCAGGAGAATTACGGAGACAAGCTATAAAAGTACCGAGCTGGATGTGCAGGAAGCGGTTTCCTCCATCTATTACCTTATCCTGATTTCCGAGGAATCGCTGAAAATCCTCGAGTGGAACCTGGCCAACCTGCAGGAGGTATTGCTCTCCACCAAAACCATGTATAACGTAGGGATGGCCGAATCGACCGATGTTGACCAGATGGCTTCCAATGTCACGATGATGGAAAACTCAAAAAGCTCACTGGAGAGAACCATTGAGATGAACTACAACTTGCTGAGGTTCCAGCTTGGCGTTTCATCCGATACCCGGATAGTCCTATCGAATACCCTGGAAGATCTGGCAAGGGAAATCAATATTGACGCCCTGCTGACTCAGGAATTTGATCACAGGGAAAACGTGGGATACCGGCTTGCCGAAGGGCAGGAAAAGATGGCCTATATGAACCTGAAGTCTCAGAAAGCACAGGTACTACCCACCCTGTCAGGAGTGATCTCCACTACCAAAACAGGAATGGGCGATACCCTCTCGATGATGGGGTGGTATAACAGCTCGCTGGTTGGCCTCCAACTGTCTATCCCGCTCTTTGCCAGCGGCAATAAATATGCAAAAATAAAGAAGGCTCGGATAAACCTTGAGAAAGCCATAAACCAAAAAGAAATGGTGACCGACCAGCTGAAGCTTCAGGAGAAACAGCTGCGCTACAACCTGGTAAACGCAAATACCCAGTATAAAAACCAGAAAGATAATGTGGAGGTCTCAAGAAGGGTTTATACCAGCATGGAAAACAAATACAAGCAGGGAATGGCATCAAGCCTTGACCTTACACAGGCTAACCAGCAGTACCTTCAGGCTGAGAACAACTATATCTCTTCGCTGATGAACCTTCTCCAGACGAAACTGGCGTTAGACAAGCTACTGAATAACATGTAATAAAATTGAAACAATAAATTTTTAACAGAATGAAATACTCGAAACCATTTCCGGTGATTCTGGTGTGCGGATTGATCCTTGCTTCCTGTTCGCCAAAAAATAATCCCGGAGCACCGGCAGGCAGTGCGGCTGCATCGTCACCGGAGAAAAAGGCTATCCCGGTGAAAACCGTGAGTGTTACCAGAACAAAAATTTCCAGGACGATCGATTATACTGCCACCATATTGCCTTTTGAAGAGGTAAATATGGCTCCGTCAACCCCCGGGAGAATAGAAAAGATTTTTGTGGAAACCGGTGACCGGGTGAACAAGGGCGATGACCTGTTCCTGATGGACCGCACACAGCTGTATCAGATGAAGCTACAGCTGGCAAACCTGGAGAAGGATCTTACCAGGCTTGACACCCTGCTCAGGTACGGAAGTGTGAAACAGCAACAGTATGATCAGATGAAGACACAGTATGATGTCACCAAGACCAATGTGGATTTCATGGAGAAGAACACCTTGCTGAAGGCCCCCTTTAACGGGATCGTGACAGGCAAGTACTTTGAAGACGGTGAGATGTACTCCGGCACACCCACCACAGCTGACGGCCGGTCGGCCGTGGTGACGGTGATGCAGGTGAACCCGCTGAAGGTGAATGTGAACATATCGGAACAGTATTACCCTCTTATTAAGAAGGGGATGAAAGCGGAAGTCAGGGCTGATGTATACGAAAATGAACGCTTCACCGCCACCGTTTACAGGATAGCTCCCACCATCAATACGGCAACCCGTTCCTTCACGGTGGAGCTCGAACTGTACAACAGGAACGAGCTGCTCAAACCCGGCATGTTCGCAAGGGTATCCATGAATCTTGGTGAGGTTGAAACGTTTGTGGTGCCTGCCAGTACCGTGTTGGTGCAGGAAGGCACAAACATTCGATTTGTGTTTGTTGAGAAGAACGGTATTGCCGAAAGAATAGAGGTGTTACCCGGCAAACGGTTTGACGAGATGGTAGAGATCATCTCCGAAAACCTGAAGGAAGGAGACCATCTGGTTGTTGAAGGACAGGCACGGCTCGTTCATGGCGACAAAATTACGGTAACGGATTAGTAACGGGAATCTCAAAGATCATACCATGAGCATTTACAGTTCTGCGGTAAAACGACCCATCACAACCATCCTGATCTTTGCGGCGGCGATGGTCATCGGCACTTATTCTCTGATACAACTCCCCGTCGACCTGTATCCTGAGATAGAGCCGCCGTTCATTGCGGTATATACTACATACCCCGGAGCCAGCGCTTCCGATATCGAATCCAATGTCACCCGTCCTCTTGAAGATGCGGTCAACTCGGTTACCAATCTCAAGGAAATATCTTCCACAACGAGCGACGGGCTGACGGTCATCTTTATGAGTTTTGAATATGGCACCAACCTGGATGAAGCGTCTAACGATATCCGGAGCAGCCTGAGCTTCATTGAGAATTATCTCCCGGAAGACTGCGAGAAACCGACGATCATAAAATTCAACTCCAGCATGATGCCCATCGTGTTCTATGCCATTACGGCACAGGAGAGCTATATGGGCCTGGAGAAAATACTGGATGAGAAGATCGTCAATCCCCTGAACAGGATAGAGGGTGTTGGAGCCGTGAACCTCGCCGGTGTGCCGGGGCGAAAGGTTTACATCGATGTGGACCCCCGGAAAATGGAAGCCTACAACCTGACCATAGAACAGATCGGTAATATCCTCAGAGCTGAGAACATGAATATGCCGGCCGGATATATCGAAATGGGCAAAACCGATTACCCCTTGCGTATCCAGGGGGAGTTTCCTGAGAGTGACGTGGTAAAAAATATCGTGGTGAGCAGCTACGGCGGGCAGAGCGTTTACCTGAAGGATGTAGCGGCGGTACGTGACACGATCCGTGAATCCAAGCTCGATACAAAGATCAATGGTTTACAGGGAATGACCATGTTCATCCAGAAACAATCCGGGGGGAACACCGTAAAGGTGATCAGGGAAGTGGAGAAAGCACTAACGGTGCTGAAAAAAGACCTCCCGCCGGATATTAAGATAGAAAAACTCTTTGACAGCGCCACCTTCATCCAGGATTCGATCAGCAACCTTACCGAGACACTCCTGTATGCCGGTATCTTTGTTATTCTGGTTGTCCTTTTCTTCCTGGGCCGGTGGAGGGCCACCCTGATTATCATCGTCACTATACCCATCTCCCTGATGGTGGCATTCATCTACCTCTTCTTAACCGACGCATCCATCAACATCATCTCCCTCACATCCCTGTCCATCGCCATCGGCATGGTGGTGGATGATGCCATTGTTGTACTGGAAAATATCACCCGGCATGTTGAGCGGGGCAGCCGGCCGCGCGAAGCATCCATTTATGCCACCAATGAGGTGTGGCTGGCCGTGATTGTCACAACGATGACGATCGTGGCAGTATTCCTGCCCCTCACATTTGTCTCGGGACTGACAGGTGTCCTGTTCAAACAGCTGGGAATGATTGTCACCATCACGATCGTCACCTCAGTAGTGGCGGCCATAACACTGACCCCCACGATGAGCGCCCTGATGCTCAAATGGTATCCCATCCGAAAAGACGCCCCCATATGGACGTATGACGGGAGCATCAGGAAAGGCCTCGACTGGTTCGACCGTTTCTATGAAAAAACACTCCACTGGTCGCTTCATCATAAAAAGGTGGTTATCATCGCAGCGTTTCTGGTGTTCGCCGGATCCATGGCACTCTTTACCGTTGTCAGGACCGAATTTTTCCCGCAGGCCGACGAATCCATCATTACCGCCACCGTTGAGCTTCAGACAGGGACAAGGGTGGATGAGACGGTAAGGATCGCCGATACCATCAACAGCATACTCATGAGAAAGTACCCGGAAGTTAAGCTCGTCTCATCGTCTGCCGGGACGGACGAGGAAGGAGGATTTGCCTCCCTCTTCATGGCGGGAGGAACCCACAGTATGTCGTTCAACGTGAGACTCGTACCCATTGAAGAACGGACACGAACGGTGTGGGATCTCACAGAGGAGATCCGTAAAGACCTCTCAACCATACCCGAGATTATTGACTTCACATTGAGCACCTCAACAGGAATGGGTGGTATGGAAGGGAATACCGTGGATGTCGAGATCTACGGGTATAATATCAGCGAAACAAATATTGTGGCGCAGGAGCTGGCTGACAAGATTAAAAACATTGCGGGCGCAAAGGATGTCACCATCAGCCGTGACAAGTCAAAGCCTGAGCTGCAGATCCTTCTCGACCAGAACAAGATGATTGCCAACGGTCTGAACACAGCCACCGTATCCACGGCGATTAAGAACAGGGTGGCCGGGTTAACCGCTACGCGGCTCCGTCAGTTCGGCGATGAGTTTGATGTGGTCGTCCGGTTTAAGAAGGACGCTGTTACAACCTTAACAGATATTGAGAATATCGGGATCACCAATCCCGCGGGACAGATCATACGGCTCGGTGAGATCGCCCAAATAAAAGAATACTGGTCGCCTCCCAGCATCGAAAGGAAGCGAAGGGAAAGAATTGTAAATGTCTCTTTCACACCTTACAAGCGATCCCTCACCGACATACAGCTCGATGTGCAGAAAGCCATCGATGACACGCCGCTTCCCGGCGGGGTGATGGTGCAGATTTCAGGCGCCATTGAAGATCTTATGGATGCGTTTGCCGATCTTGCCTTCCTCATGGTCGTATCCCTGATACTGGTGTACCTGGTGATGGCATCGTTATTTGAATCCCTGAAAATGCCGTTCATCATTATGTTCTCCATCCCCTTTGCCTTTTCCGGTGTTGCCATCGCCCTGTTCCTCACCAATACCCCGCTCAGTGTAATATCGGGGATAGGCGCTGTAATGCTGATCGGAATCGTGGTGAAAAATGCCATCGTCCTGGTAGATTTTATCAACCTCATGCGCGACAGGGGGAACGAACTGTACCATGCTATTGAAATATCGGGGAGATCACGACTGAGACCTGTGTTCATGACATCGGCCACCACCATCCTCGGCATGCTGCCCCTGGCCCTCAGCACAGGAGCCGGCTCAGAACTATGGAGCCCCATGGGTATAGCGGTCATCGGAGGACTGATATTCTCCACCTTTGTGACCCTGGTGCTTGTCCCCGTCGTTTATGCTTTGTTCGCAAAGCATGGCGAGAGGAACAAAACCCTGGCCGTCTATTCCGATTTCGACTTCATCAACGGAAACGGTAGTAACCATACGAAGCAGTAACATACCAAATCACAGGATATGAAAGCAATCATGATCATATATAACCAGGCTCACACCGAAAGGGTGGAATACCTGCTGGACAGGCTACATATTAAAGGATATACCCTGTGGGAGAACATACAGGGCAGAGGGAGCCGCACCGGTGTCCCTCATCTTGGAACGCATGCATGGCCCGAGATCAATAAAGCGGTCCTCACCGTGGTGCAGGATGATCAGGTAGACGGCGTGCTTGCCAATGTGAAAAAAATTGACGATATCAACGAAGAAGTAGGTATCAGGGCTTTCGTGTGGGATATTGTCAACATGTATTGATCCGGAAGGATATATCATTATACTGACATGCTGAAGCGACCGGAGATCCCCGGTTTTTTCAGCATGTTTTTTATTCAGGATCTTCCGTCGGGTTTACATCTCAATCACTGTCACATACATCTCCCACTCCATCCTTGTCGGTATCCTTTTGATCAGGGTTATACACCAGGGGGCAATTGTCGGATATGTCAGCAACACCATCATTATCATCGTCGGGGTCACAGACGTCGCCCAGCCCGTCACCATCATTGTTGGCCTGTTTTTAATTGGCCAGCAACGGACAATTATCCACTCCATCCAGTACGGTATCATTATCATCGTCCGGGTCACAGGCGTCGCCCTGCACATCACCATCATTGTTGGCCTGTGTAGAATTGGCCACCAGCGGGCAATTATCCACTCCATCCAGCACGGTATCATTATCATCGTCCGGGTCACAGACGTCGCCCTGCGCGTCACCGTCGGTATTTGTCTGTGTTGTATTGGCCACCAGCGGGCAATTATCCACTCCATCCAGTACCGTATCATTATCATCGTCCGGGTCACAGGCGTCGCCCTGCGCCTCACCCTCATTGTTGGCCTGTGTAGAATTGGCCACCAGCGGGCAATTATCCACTCCATCCAGCACGGTATCAT
>JAXDBV010000086.1:0-2546 GCA_034678415.1 Bacteroidales bacterium | reverse complement strand
GTCGGTAACAAACACTTCCTCCGTGCCGTCGTTATAACGGACCACCAGCTGCATCATGAATTTGAGGGATCCCGGGGTGTAGGAACAACCCACGCCCCAGCCCAGGCCACTGTTCCACCATCCGTTGCCAAGGACAGCTCCCAGCGTATTGGTGCCTTCCCTGAGCATCTGGCTCACATCATATACCTGATACTGAATGCGTTCAGGGTAGTGGGTCCACCCGGGAGAAAGAATATCCTCACCCACCCGTTTGCCATTAATGTACAGTACATAGCTACCCAGGCCGGTGACATAAGCTCTTGCCTCCTTCATTTTACGGCCGACCTCAATTTCTTTTCTCATCATCACCGAACGGGCCGGCCTGGCGGCATAGCTGCAATAATCCCAGTAGCCGGTCCCGTAGGATGCCACCTCAACGGCATTCGCCCAGCCGTCAGCGCGAAAACCGGGCATGTTCCAGCCCTGGTATCGTGTGCCTGAAGTTTTCCATTGGTTGTCTGTAAACAATTCGACGATCTCGCCGGAATCGTAATATAGCTGAAGAGTGGCCAGCAAGCCTTTATGTTCCGGGACCATAGCCGATACACTGACGGCAATGGTATTGGCTCCCGGGCTAATGTTTTTCAACACGTCATAGATGTGTATACTGTTCCAGTTGTCTGCACTTCCTATCCTAATACCATTTACATAAAGAGTGAATTCATTATCGGCCGTGATGCCCATGCGCGCTCCCAGGAGCTTCTTCCCGGCAGGTATTTCAAACACCCTGAGAAAACAGACATTTTTTATCTGTTCAGGTGAGGGATGCCAGATCCATGAGTGATACGTGAAATCCTGCAAAGGGTATCCTTTATCCGGCTTACCGATCCATACTGCCTTCCATTCTCCAGGATCAACTATGCCTGTTTCAAACCATGCTGCGGTTGAATAATCGGAGCGATTACCCTCCGTGTCCCACACACGCACCTGCCAGAAATATTTTGTTCTGCTCTTCAGTTCTTCACCGGCGTATGGGATTAGCACAGACTGTCCGGAGGGCACTCTGCCGCTGTCCCACACCACATTTCTCTTCCGGAATGTGGGTGACGTGGAAACCCTCACCTGGTATGCCCCCTGGAACACTGCCCTCCGTGGTTCGTTCAGTTCCCAGGAGAACCGGGGTGTCTGTACATCCACACCCAAAGGAAAAGGCTGGTGTTCACAGGTGAGGTTGACCGGAGGCTCACATACACTGGCCTTCCTGCATCCACCGAAAAAGATAAACAGCATTGCAAAACATACCATTAAATGTACCTGCATGATCTTTTTCATCGTATAATATATTTTGGTGATATCATATTTTTCATAACCACGGTTGTTCTGGCAGGACATGGAACACGAAATTCTAAATAAAAAATGATGCTTTTGTATCTTTAAAATTAGAAATATTTTCACTAACCAAAGGGGTTTAATTAAATTCGTTGCCTGGTATAATTTAATTTTGCCGCTTTGTCAGAGGATGAACCAATACACAACCTTTCAACAATGAGCGAATATTCGTCTCTTCTGCTGGCTGGTGTTTGCGGCCTGTATGTATCATGCAAGGACGGGGGCGACAACCGACACAATATTGCTTTTCTCCTGGCGGATGATCATAGTTTCCAGGCTGTCTCGTGGTACGGCGCAGTGATGAACCATACCCCCGACATCGACCGTCTTGCCCGTGAAGGCATGATCTTCAGGTACTCCATCGTCACTCATTTAATCAATGCGCCCTGTTGTGCGGGAATCCGTACCGGTAAACTCAGTCACTTCAATAGTGTAAATGATAACAACGATCCGTTTTACACCCCGGATCGAGTGCGGGAACGGTTATTAACGAAATGAAACAAGGATATACCGGTCTACTGTATAATAAATCTGATCAACTGCAAAACAATTTCCCGTGGATATACTATATACAGATGCGCTGAAGCAGCGGAAACCAACTGTTTTCCAGGTTATGGTCAAGCCCATTGGGCCGCAATGTAACCTGAATTGCGATTATTGTTATTATCTTGAGAAGAGCGCGCTGTATCCCGGTAAGAATGATTACAGGATGCCTATTGAGGTACTGGAGGAGTTCACCCGGCAATATATCGCAGCCCATGAGGTGCCGGTTGTAACTTTCGTATGGCAGGGAGGTGAACCCACTCTTCTCGGTCTTGATTATTTCAAACAGGTTTTTGCCATCCAGAAGAAATATGCTGCCGGGAAAACCATTGAAAACGCGTTTCAGACCAACGGAACCATGCTTGACGATGACTGGTGCCGATTCTTTACCGATCATAATGTGCTGGTGGGTATTTCTATCGACGGTCCCGAGCATAACCATGATCATCACCGGAAAAACAGGCATGGGAAAGGAACCTTTAAGAAAGTGATGAACGGTATTCATCTTCTGCACAAACATAAGGTCGAGTTCAACACCCTGAGCTGTGTTAATAACTACAACGTGCATTATGCTTCGGAAACGTATCGTTTTCTGAAACAGATTGGCAGCGGGTTCATCCAGTTCATACCCATCG
>JAXDBV010000085.1:0-5448 GCA_034678415.1 Bacteroidales bacterium | reverse complement strand
CACTATGACATTGATGCCGTATTTATCGCCATACTCACAAAGCTTCCTGAGCCCGTCAGCCGCGAGTTTCATCTGTTCATCCCAGGTACCCTGGCTTCCGGCATTCACACGGATGGAGTGACAACCGAGGAATGACGCCGCCTCGATCCATTTGTGATGGTTTTCGACAGCCTTCATACGTTGTGACTCATCCGGGTCACCCAGCAGACCTTCCTGGTCGCACATGATCAGCAGACTTTTCACCCCTTCGCCATCACAGCGGTTAAGCAGTTCCCTGAGATAGGCTTCGTCACGCGCCTTGTCAAAGTAAAAGGTATTGACGTATTCAATGGCGCCGATACCGAAATCGCGGCGGGCCATCAGCGGAAAGTCCAGGGGGTCACGGGTTCCTTCACCGCCCACCCGGGCAAGGGTGCGGTAGAGCGACCATTCGGCCAGTGAGATATTAAAGAACAGCCTGGCACCGGAATCACAGGAGAGCCATGAAGGAGCCATACAAACACCTGCACCTGTCCATGCCAGCTGTTTGATAAAGGTTCGTCTTGGAACAATCATTGAATATTTTATTGGTTACTAAAACTGTTGCAGGTTAAAATACACGCTGATAGCAGTACCATTCTGTCTGAGCTATCATCCTGTATCGGAGGGATTTCTCCGGCTATTCCTGCAACATTGATCAGCCGGGAATCTCCCTGCAAAGGTGAAGACTGTTTCAAAGCTCCCTTATCTTGATATTCCTGAACCAGACATCATCACCATGGTCCTGAAGGCCGATATACCCTTCCTGGGCTATATTTGCCCAATTGGGGTTGAAAGCCGGGAATTTGCTCTTTTCGATCATTTTATTCCATTGATCGGTCCACAGGTGGTATTCAAAGAGTTTTTTACCGTTGAGCCAATGTTCTACGGTACCTTTAAAGACCAGGATTTTTGCCTGGTTCCATTCACCCACCGGTTTTGGAAGGTCTTTTGCAACAGGGATAAGGTCATACAGGGCGCCGGCGCAGTGAATGGAGTCCCTTCCGTCAATATGTTTCTCATTATCAAGCACCTGCATTTCAGGTGCCGTTGCATAGATAGGAAGGGTATCCACTTCCTGGGCGAGGTAAAATATACCGCTGTTTCCGCCCTCGGAGATTTTCCATTCAAGGCTTAGTTCGAAGTTGCTGAACTTTTTATCAAAGATAATATCACCGCCTTCGATCCCTCCGGCCTCACCGCGTCCTGAGGCTTTACAGTACAGTGTACCGTCGACCGCCTGCCAACCGGCGGGGAATTCCTGTTTATTATAACCTCTCCAGCCGTTGGAGGATGTGCCGTCGAAAAGAAGTACCCATCCTTCCTTGATTTCAGCTTTGGTCAGCGTGTTTGGTCCGCTTTCCGTTTTACATCCGGCAATGAATGCAATCATAACGAAGATCATTGATAATGAAAGTAATCTGGATTTCATAGTATATGATTTTTTGGGTTATACATTACTAACTTGGCATATCAGGCAAGGACCAGCCATTCCTATAAGCATGCCTGATGAGTTCTCCTGCGAACTGTTTGGCAGAAAACTTATCCGTCCATTTCTTATCAAATGTGGGGTGACCGTCATGGATCGAGAACCCGTCTTCGATGCATATCTGCAGCTGTTCGTCATCGCCGATATTTGTGAATTGCATGCTTTCGCCATCCCACAGCAGTTCCTTGTTGAGTCCCTGGAGGCGTACGGCGAGCACACCCATGACGACCATTTCATTGAATGGTCCGGCCTGGCTGAACGGTGAAGCGGTTTCCACGCGGTTTTCCGGATTTTCCTTGCAAGCCCTAACCCAATCCATCTCATGGCTAAGTTCGACACGGCGCATTACTTTGGGTGCATTGGGCACGCGACCCGAGAGGAGCCACGGGTCTTTGCCATAGCAGCCGCAGATGAGCTTGTCTTTTGTACCATGGAAAATAACGCCACCGCCGTCATCATTCATATCTTTTCCTTCCGGCCATCCTTCCGGTTTGGGAGGTTGTATTCCGCCATCATACCAGTAGACATCGACTTCGGGCATAGCCACCCATTCCATATTGGGACGTTTGGGGAATGTGATCTTCACCATCTGCGCATTGGGAGCACAGTCGGTCAGCAGCAGGGTTGAACTGCCCTGGGCTTTGACAGGATATTTGAGTTTCAGGCCGAGAAACACGGGATGGAGGATGTGGCATGCCATATCGCCGAGGGCTCCGGTTCCGAAATCCCACCACCCCCGCCAGTTCCAGGGTGTATAGATAGGGTTGTACGGGCGCATGGGTGCCGGGCCAATGAACAGGTCCCAGTTCAGTGTTTTGGGCACTTTTGGACTATCCTTAGGCCTGGGCAATCCCTGTGGCCAGATAGGCCTGTCGGTAAAGGCCTCCACCTTTGTCACCTCGCCAATCTCCCCGTTCCAGATCCATTCACAGGTGAGCCTTACCCCTTCGCCTGATGAGCCCTGATTTCCCATCTGTGTGGCTACCTTGTATTTAGCTGCCAGGCGGGTGAGCAGGCGCGATTCGTACACCGTATGGGTCAACGGCTTCTGGAGATAAACATGCTTGCCCATGGTCATGGCATGAGCAGCCGTAATACCATGGGTATGATCGGCTGTGGCAATCACCACCGCATCAATGCTCTTTCCCATCTCATCATACATCTTCCTCCAGTCCCAGTACCACTTCGCCCCGGGGTATTCTTCAAAAACGCCATTCTGCTTGCAGTAACCCCAGTCAACATCACACAGGGCGACAATGTTCTCCGATTTGAGTTTCTTCAGGTTGGCATTGCCCATGCCTCCTACACCGATACCTGCTATGTTTAGCTTGTCACTCGGAGCGGTGTGACCCAGCCCGCTTATCACATGGCTGGGAAGAATGGTAAATCCCGTCGTGGCTACCGCTGAACTGGCAAGGAACTCCCTCCTCGACATTTTGTTCTTACGATCGCTTTTTGACATATTGATTATTTTTGGTTTATAATTGAACATAAATCTAATTCATTGATATTTAATGTATTAAATACGAATATGTCAATAATGATACGGGAACCAGTTGTTGCTAAACCACCCGTACTAAAATAAAAAGAAAATCATTAATTCTGACATAAATAACCTCGCCGTTTACTATTCATGTTGAAAAAAAGACAGAATCCCCGGTATTTTATAATTATTTTAAATAACTGCCGACCGGTACATGGAATTGGTTGTATCACTATTTTTCGTTTTCTTTATTTCGAGGTATTTTACGACTGAGGTTCATGGTAGTGTACCCGAAAAAAAGGTATCTCACCCTGTTGGTAGCGGGAATGGTCATCGGGGCATTCTGCATCCTTACCGTTGGCCGGGTTATGGAGACCACCTCCACTGATGATTTTTGTTTTTCCTGTCATATCCATCCACATGCCACATCATCGTGGAAGGGATCAACCCATTACGATAACCAGAGGGGTATTGTTGTTCACTGTGTCGAGTGTCATCTTCCCCCGAAGGGAAGGCACCACTTTTGGGAGAAGGCAATGACCGGTTTGCGTGATGTATACGGGGCATGGTTCAAGGATACCTCAGACATGAACTGGGAGCTGAAATCAATGGCGGAGTATGCGGTAAAACATACGTATGAAGAATCGTGCATCGGGTGCCATCAGAATCTGTTTACCCGTGGCATGTCGGAACTGGGGGAGAATGCTCACATATATTACACTGAGAACCCGGGTGAGCTTGCCTGCATCAACTGCCATTTGAATGTAGGTCATTTCAATCCCGCAGCCATACACGCGGCGAATGTAGCTTTTGGGCTGCAGGAGAGTGCAGCCGGAGTGATCTACGGGGAGGCTGCCAGGGTTGACAGCTTTGCTGATTTCACCGATCGTATCCCTGGTACCGGTGTCACGTTTGACATGGTAGCCATTCCCGGGGGCACCTTCCTTATGGGAAGCCCGGCGGGTGAGACAGTCAGGGATTCCGATGAAGGGCCGGTGACAGAGGTCACCCTCTCTCCGTTCTTCATGGGAAGGCTGGAAGTGACATGGGACGAATACATGGCTTTTTTCAGCCAGACGGCCGCCAGGGGGCGTTCGACCGACGCTCCTTCTGCCCGGAGTGAAATGATACATAGCGGTGCCGTTGATGCCTTTACCGGTCCCACACCGCCGTGGGGCGATCCTTCCCAGGGCTGGGGCCAGGGGATGATGCCCGCCATCACGATGACGCACCACGCAGCAACTACTTACTGCCGTTGGCTTTCACAGGTAACAGGGAAGACATATCGCCTGCCTACCGAAGCAGAATGGGAATATGCCTGCCGCGGTGGAACAAACACCGCCTGGTTTTTTGACGGTGACCAGCCTCCCGATGAGAGGACGGTGAGAAGAAGGCTCAGCGGGAAAGACACCACTCTTATCAACCGGTATGCTATATACCGAGAGAACAGCAAAGGCACACCACGGTTCCATCCGACAATCAAACCCAATCCGTTTAATCTGCTGAATATGGCAGGTAATGTAGCTGAGTTCTGCAGCGATTATTATTCATCCGAGGCATATGCCGGTTATTCAGGTACAGTGAAGGATCCGCGGGGTCCGGCTACGGGGAGTGAACATGTGATACGTGGCGGTTCCTTCCGGGATGATGCAGGTGCACTGCGCAGTGCCGCCCGTGACTATACCCTTACGGATGCCTGGCTTAAAACCGACCCCCAGATCCCCAAAAGCATATGGTGGTATTCCGATTGCCGGCATGTGGGTTTCAGGGTTGTATGTGAATTTGACGAAAAAACAGGAAAACGATAGTATGGATTTTAACAATAACCCGTTATGAAAGAAAACAAGCTAAGTCGCCGCAAATTCCTTGGTGATGCTGCGGCACTCGGGGCGTTAAGCACAGTTGGGACGGCCGCCCTCCTCAACGCTTGCAGCAGTGATGCGAAAAAAATGACCCTGTCCCTGCCTCCCCTCCTTGATCAGGCGCCGGACGGAGCTCTCATCAGAGCCGGAGTGATCGGCTGTGGAGGACGAGGTACCGGCGCTGCCGTGAACTTCCTCAACGCAGGGCCTAACCTGCGGATCACCAAACTGGCCGACGTGTTCCAGGATCGTATTGATGAATGCAGGAAAGAACTTATGAAAGAAAAAGGAGTGGAGATTGCCGATAAAGACTGCCACACCGGCTTCGACTCTTACATGAAGCTAATGGATTCGGATGTTGACCTTGTGATACTGGCTTCTCCTCCCTATTTCCGCCCTGAACATTTCAAAGCAGCCGTTGAAGCGGGCAAACATGTGTTCATGGAAAAACCTGTTGCGGTAGATCCTGTTGGCGTCCGTTCTGTCATCGCTTCAGCAAAAAAGGCAGAGACAAAGGATCTTTGCGTGGTAACCGGTACCCAGCGCCGGCACCAGAGGGACTATATCGAAACATTCCACCAGGTGATGAAAGGAAC
>JAXDBV010000084.1:0-4765 GCA_034678415.1 Bacteroidales bacterium | reverse complement strand
GTTCCTTTCCACTTCGATATCTTTATTGGTAGAGACGGGGAACTGGTCCTGGAGAATCAGCCGTACATTGCTTTTCCTGGTGTTCCTGACTTCAATCTCAAATCCGCGGCTTTCTGATTTTTTGGTTCCGAGTGTCTGCCTGCGTGTATAGTCTTTCAGGGCTTTTCTTTCAATCACAATGCTTTTGTCCCTGCCAAGGGAGAGGGATAAGGTGTCGGATGTCACCACATCAAGGAATGATTTCCCGACATATGTTCCTTCAAAGAACAGGTTCATTTCTCCCGGGAGGAGATTGAATTCTTCCCATCCTGTGATCCGGGCCATGAGGAAGGCGTCCATGTCAAGCTTGGGCACAGCATGGTATTCATAAGTCGCGGGGACGGAGAAGGTCTGTATTTCCACAGCCTGGCTTTTCCCGTCAGTGGGGATGGTGCAGGGTATGCCAATGGAGAATTCAACATTAGTCTGGCCTTCACTTACCGTTGTCAGTTCGGCAACGGTGACCGCTGCTTCAGCAGAAACTTCCTCAATATCTCTGGCAACAGCCGGCTGAGCGGCGGCTTTTTTTGCCGTTCCTGCCGCCTCGTTGAGATACATTGTCCTGGGAGGTTCGTAGAAACGCAGATACCATGGCAAGAGCTCGGGCTTCATGCCGCTCAGCTTTGGATTGCCGGTCGATAGTGTTACCTTTACGTTCTTCCACTCTTCCCCCGATGACTGGTATACATTAGCCTTGTAATGCATCTCAACCGGCTTTGTTATGTCTTCGGCCCGGATATCATAACCCGGGTACCAGCCGGCCTCGTTCACGAAATAACGGAGGTCAAACTCAGCCTGCACAGCCGATGGTACAGCCAGGTTCACCAATATCTCGCTGGTGGGTCTGTTTTTTGCTACCTCACCGCTGTTTATCTGGTTCATTATTTTCTGTATCTCCTCCTTCAGTTTATTGATCCTGTTATTTACTTCAAGTTTTTTTGATGACAATTCAGTAAGCCGCAGCCGGAAAAAATCCGCCGTCTCCTTCAGCCGGGCTACATCAAGGCCGCTCTGTGTTCCGCCAATGGTCTTGTTGGCCAGTATCATGCTTTCTTCTGACTGATATACCGCCAGCATCCCTTCCTCAACCCCCAGCCTGTTCTTCAGATCTTCGAGCTTTTTCTCCAGCTCTATCAGGTCTCTGCTTTTCTCCCGGGTTCTCAGATAGTTCACCTGGTGGGCCACCGACAGGATGGTGAACCTGCCTGTTCCGTTCACCTGTATGCTTGAAGGATTTAACCTTTCAGGGAGGTCGGCAAACATCACCGTGACATTCCCCGCCGGCAGGGCCACACCGGCAACCCGGCTCACCTGCGCTCCGGAACGGAACACGGTAACCTGTACAATCTTGCTGTCGGCCGGCTTGACAATGTCTTCTGCCAGCAGTGATGAAAAGAACGGAACAAGCAGCAGAATGGAAATAAGTGTCTTTTTCATATGCTATCGTTTTAAAATGATCCTGATATTTTAAAGAACGAAAATGAACTGTTTATGTTTATGTTCCGAATGAAAGTTTTTACTAATCAGTATGTTCTTTTTAAGCTTTACAGACGATCCGTTCCATGTATTGTTATCCTTCAGGCTTCGGCAAAGGAATAGTAATGGCTGGTGTTTTTATGCCGGACACCTGCGATAAAAATGTAAGTACGGGCTCTTCTCATGTTCTATGGTTCAGAAAAAGATTTATTTTTTCAGATCCTCGGCTTCTTTTTTCTTCAGATAGGGTACACCCTCGGTGATCCAGGCGGCAGGGGATTTATTCAGCAGGAAATGATTAAAGAACTCATTGATTTTCAGTGTATAGTCGAGCTGGTTCTCCTTTTTCGCCAGGCCATGGTTCTCGCCCGCATACACCAGCATAATCACAGGCTTTTGCAGTCTGCGAAGGGTAATATAGAATTCCACGCCCTGGTTCCAGTCCACCGCCCCATCCTGATCACCGAAGGCAACCAGCAGAGGGGTATTGATTCTTTGGGCCTGGAAAACGGGGGAGTTGGCAATATAATTTTCGAGTATCTGCCAGTAGGGTTCACGGAGTCTTCCCTGGCTGGTTTCAAAGATCTGTTGATCGGGCTGACCGGAATTCCAGTATATGGAATTATACATGCTGATCATGTTGGTCAGAGGAGCGCCGGCGACTGCCGCGGAAAAGAGATCGGTCTGCGATACGATGAAGGCTGTCTGATAAGCACCCCAGCTGTGGCCCATCAGCCCGATCCTTTTGCGGTCGATCATTCCGGAAGCCATCACTTTTTCTATTCCCGGCACCACACATTCCACCGCCGATTCACCCGGGTAGTTGGTCTTGTAAACAATATCCGGCTGAAACACAAAAAAGCCTGACTGGGAGAAATTGGTAATATTATACGGGCTCCTTGGAGAAGGCACAATGTAATTATGCAAGCTGTTTGACCGGATTTCATAAATATATACCAGCATGGGGTATTGCCTGCCGGGGACATAGCCGGCAGGGTAATGTAAAACTCCCTGCAGTGCCTTTCCGTCTTTATTTTTAAAGTGGATCAGTTCGGCCTTTCCCCAGGCGAAATTTTTCTGCTGCAGATTGGTATGCGATAACAACTGATGCGACCGGAAGTCAGTACCAGTGATATATATGTCGGGTGATTCTGTATACGATTCTTTTGAATAGATAAACTTATCTGCCGACTTAGCCTTGCTGAATCTGCGGAAGGAATAGTTATCGAATATCAGTATCTCGGTTTTACCTTTTGGTACCTGCCGCGCAAAACCTGATTTCTTGTTTTTATCGCTAAACATGCTGAAATAGAGGGGTTCTTTTGGATCCAGGTATGGTTCTTCCCTGCTGATACGTATCTCACGGTAGATGGTGCTGTCCTTCCGGCCGAAGGTAACCTGCCGGAAAGCACTTCCATCGCCTTTCACAGCCCATACATCAAAGTCATCATACAGGTACACCTCTTGGTCCTCTTTCATCCAGCTTGCGGCACCGACGGGTGGTATCGGTTCGCGTGGTCCGTCGTAACGTATGTTCCTGAAATCAACGGGTATGTTGGCGGTAAGATTGTTGTGTTTGCCGCCGCGAATATCATACGTCCACCAGTGTCCGTCCCTGAAATAGAGGATATACTTGCCGTCCGGTGAGGGATACATCATATCCGTGATGATATGCGCCGGCAGGATTTTGGTTTTCTCACCAGTGATATTGTCTACGATGTAGTAGTCAGCCAGCTCTTCACGAAACTGGGGCTGGTACGATTTCTTATCCCAGACCAGGGTATGTTTCTGGTCACCGGTGAGAATGCCGTCTCTCGTTTTCTCGCCGGTGATCTGACGGAACCCTGGTTTTGCCGGCATCCATGCACAGAGGAAGGTAAAGTTCTTGTCCTGTTGGTATGTTTTCTGCTGCCTAGGTTGTATCGGATCATCTTTCCAGTGCCATACATCCACCCCCGGCAATTTTTCCTTTTTCGGCTTTATCTCTTGCTTTTCGTTTGTTCCTTCTTTTTTATCTGTTACATTATCTTTCTTTTTCCAGTAATCAATGCCATAAAAAAGCAGGGTAAGATCCTCCGACCAGAATGGAGTGTAACTGTCCTTGATCCTCATACTGTCGGGGAATCCCGGGATCTTTTCCGGATCAAATACCCGGGGCTCCGGTTTGTTGATATCCGTGAAGGCATAAATACGGTGGCCCGGTTCGAGGTATGCCGAGTCATAGTAAGCCTGAAGGAAAGCCAGTGCATTTTCTTTTCTTTCCCAGGCCAGCTTGCAGAAAGATGTGGTATCGCTGGCCAGGAGGGTAACCGTGTAGTTATCGAGCCGGAACAGTTCCACACCGTTGCCTTGTTTTCCATCGGCATCCACGATGTAAGCCAGCAGGTCCCCTTTCTTGTTGAACCCCCACTCTGAGACGTTCCCGATATTACGGGTTCCCCCCGTGATTAAATTATGAAGTATCAGATCTTTTCCTTTGTGCTTGTCTTCTTTCTTCCCATAGGTTCCCATGGCGAGATGAGAAGAATTCTCTGAAAAACCGAATTTCTGAATATTCTCGAAGGTCTGGGTATTATCTGTGGAAAGGTTGACCAGCTTCAGCTTGTACCTGATCTCCTCCTTCTTTTCTCTCATTTTCTCCAGTACCTCTTCCGAATAGCCGATACTCATGGCAGCCCATTTTGAGTCGTTGGAGAACACGATATTTGAAGCCAGGGCATAAGTATGGCATATTCCTGAAGGCACATGTTTGATATACAGGGTATCATCACCTTCAACCGGGGATACCTGCCAGGCAACCCAGTTCCCATCCGGAGAGATAGCGGCTGACTGCAAATTTTGCCATCGCCGGGCATCTTCAGGCTTTATGGTTGGCAGGCTGTCTTGTGAGTCCGCTACGGCTGGCCGGATAAGCAGCAGGAAGAAAATGAATAAACATCGAAGTGATTTCATGTTGTGCCGGATTTACAGAAAGGATAAAATCAGCCATGAAGATAACGAATTCATTCAACTTTCTGTGATTGTACAGGGGCAATTCTTTCCCGGTCCGGTGATAAAGGGGTCATTTGTCATCTGCAGGGATGGTATCAATGCAGAACGATAACAGGCATGCCTTTGATGAGGTGTGCAAAGACACAATTCCGGGAATTATTGAATTTATTATTGAGTAAATCATGTAATTAATCCACATCCGTCCAAAACGTTTAAGAAATAAACTAAAAATCCTGCCCTTTTAGAGCAGGATTCTTAC
>JAXDBV010000083.1:0-9485 GCA_034678415.1 Bacteroidales bacterium | reverse complement strand
CTTCGAAGTGAAGACCTGTGGTCGGTTCATCAAGGACGTAAACCGTGCGCCCGGTATCTCTCTTTGACAGTTCCGTCGCCAGCTTCACCCTCTGCGATTCCCCGCCCGACAGGGTGGTGGATGGCTGTCCCAGCCTTACATAGCCCAGTCCTACTTCTTCCATGGTACGAATCTTCTGGCTGATGGAGGGAATATTTGCGAAAAAATCCACGGCCTGGCTGATGGTCATATCCAGCACATCACTGATGGATTTTCCCTTATACTTGACTTCCAATGTCTCACGGTTATACCTCTTGCCGTTACATTCATCGCAGTTCACATACACCTCGGGGAGGAAGTTCATCTCGATGGTTTTAACCCCTGCTCCCTGGCATCCTTCACAACGTCCGCCTTTCACATTAAAGTAAAAGCGCCCGGCTTTATAGCCGCGGATCTTTGCCTCAGGTGTTTGTTCAAACAGCTTGCGTATATCGGCGAACACACCGGTATAGGTAGCCGGGTTCGACCGTGGTGTGCGGCCCAGGGGCGACTGGTCCACCTCAATCACCTTGTCAATATTCTTCACTCCCTCCACCGCATCGTATTCGAGGGGTTCGCGAACCGAACGGTACAGTATACTGGTTAGCACAGGAAGGAGGGTCATATTCATCAGGGTTGACTTACCACTGCCCGACACCCCGGTGATACAAATAAACATACCCAGGGGGAACTTCACAGTAATATTCTTCAGGTTATTTCCCCGTGCTCCCCGGATAAGGAGGTATTTACCGTTCTCACTTCTTCGTTTGCCCGGTACCTCGATCGTTTTCCGGCGGGTCAGGTACTGGGCTGTGAGGGAGGATGATTTCAGGATCTCTGCGGGAGTTCCGGAAGCGATCACCTGGCCACCATGCCGCCCCGCTCTCGGGCCAAGGTCAATGATATGATCGGCTGAAAGGATTATCTCCCGGTCGTGTTCCACAACGATAATGGTGTTGCCCATATCACGGAGGTTTTTAAGGGCGCTAATCAGCCGACGGTTATCACGCTGGTGAAGGCCTATGCTGGGTTCGTCGAGGATGTACAGCACATTTACCAGCCGGGAACCGATCTGCGTGGCAAGGCGTATGCGCTGGCTCTCACCGCCCGACAGGCTGCGTGCACTGCGGTTCAGCGACAGGTAATCGAGCCCGACATCCAGCATGAAGCTTAACCGGTTCCTGATCTCCTTCAGTATCTCATGGGCGATCAACCGTTGCCGGTCCTCCAGCCGGTTCTCGATACCATCCATCCAGTCGTAAATATGGCGTATATCCATGGCCGCCACCTCGGCAATATTCTTATTATCGAAACGGAACTGCAGGGCTTCCATCTTTAGCCGTGTTCCATGACATTCGGGGCAGGTCCGGTCCCTGACATAATTCTCATTCCAGCGAGAGTTTTTCTCTTCGCCGAAACTGTTTGCTTCGATATAGGTCATGATACCGTCGAAGCTGAGGTGGTAGCTGGCCGAATTGCCGAGAGGGGTGTTCCTGAGGGCAAAGGTATCCTCCGAGCCATGCAGTATTATTTCAAGGGCCTCCGGGGGTATGTCGCTCACGGGGCTGTCGAGGGTGAGATCGAATTTATGAAGCACTGCTTCAATCTGCCAGAACACCAGTGCATTCCTGTATGGTCCCAGGGGTTCGATGCCGCCTTTTCTCACGCTCAGGGAAGGGTCGGGAAAGACGCGTCCCACGTCGATCTCGCTCACTGTGCCCAGCCCGTTGCATCGCGGGCAGGCCCCCTGGGGTGAGTTAAAGGAGAAGGTATGGGGCGCCGGTTCATTGTACGAGATACCCGATACAGGGCACATCAACTGGCGGCTGTAGTAATGAACATCCCCGGTCACATCATCGAGCAGCATGATGGTTCCCTTGCCATGCTGCATGGCCGTGAGCAACGATTCCCTCAGTCGTTTGAGGTCGCCGGAGTCAACTACCAGCCGGTCAATAACGATTTCGATATGGTGGGTTTTATAACGATCCACCTTCATACCGCGGGTCATCTCCACCACGTCGCCATCAACCCTGGCATGAAGGAATCCCTTTCTCTTCATCTGTTCGAACAGCTCCTTGTAATGTCCTTTACGGCCTCGTATCACCGGTGCGAGGAGGAAAACCTTCCTGCCTCCGAACCTTTCGAGGATGAGACGGCATATCTGTTCGTCGGTATATTTCACCATCCGTTCACCCGACACATGGGAGTATGCAATGGCAGCACGGGCATACAGGAGCCGGAAGAAATCATAAATCTCGGTGATCGTTCCCACCGTTGAACGCGGGTTTCTATTAACGGTTTTCTGTTCGATGGAAATAACAGGGCTAAGGCCTGTTATCTTGTCAACGTCGGGTCTTTCCATGTTACCGAGGAACTGCCTGGCGTATGCAGAGAGCGTCTCCAGGAAACGGCGCTGACCCTCCGCATGGATGGTGTCAAAGGCCAGGGATGATTTACCGCTGCCGCTGAGACCGGTGATCACTGTAAGCCTGTTCCTGGGCAGGCTCACATCGATATTCTTCAGATTATGAACCCTGGCTCCCAGGACAGTGATATGAGGGCTTCCTATGTTGTCTGTTTTCGCCAAGGCAGGTGTTCTCTTTCTGCGGTCACAATCATCTACCGTTTCACCATTCTGGCATCCTCCTCCGGTATCTCGATCCAGTAGGTGTTGTTATCACTATTGGTAAGGTATGGTTTTCTGAGCCAGGGATTGAAGTATTTCAGCATCTTGTAATTGGTTTTGTAACTGGCGGCAAAATCGGCAAAATCAGTCACCTCACCAGTGATCTTGACTTTATAGGTTTTTACCGCCGGGTACCTTTCCCCGTTGTCAACTATGAACCCGTACATAGCGGGATCATTGAGAATCACTTTCAGCGCACGGATACGGAAGAGGTATCTTGCCGTCTCTTCATTCAGCAGCAGGTCGTAGTAGTTATTGTTCTTCTGGATGGTCATCTGTTCCTCGAGTCCTTTTCTTCCGTTGTTGTAAGAAGCTGCCACGAGGGTCCAATTACCGTAGCGGTCATACGACTCTCTAAGGTATCTGCATGCGGCTATGGTCGATTTTTCCAGGTGGTACCGTTCATCTATCTCATCATTTACGGTAAGACCATAATCCCTGGCTGTACCTTCCAGCAGTTGCCAGAAACCAACAGCACCGGCCGGTGAACGGGCATTCATAAAACCGCTCTCGGCCAGGGCAAGGTATTTGAAATCATCGGGAACCGACTGTTCCCTCAGTATTTTTTCTATTCGCGGAAAATATTTTTCTGCTCTCTTGATCAGCATGAGGGTCTGCGACTGCCAGTAGGCGTTGACCAGCAGTTCACGGTCAAGACTTTCACGAACATCAAAAAACTCCAGGGGCACCCTCTCTCCCGCAAAATCAAGTTCAGCGGGTAATTCATAAGCCATGACCGGCGTGGCTCCCTCCGTCCTGTCGCGGGACGGACTATCTGCTTTGGCGGGAAGGGCTAAACAGAAGAGAAGAAAGATTAAGCACACGGCAGGCAACACCGGGAACGGATGTCTCCCGGAGATAGCTCGTCCTCCGGTGTACGGACATCCTACATAATCCATCCATTCAGCGAACACAGGTATCACATTCATTGCAGTTGGAATTAAAAAGTACAAAATTAGCGAAATTTTAGCTCATACAGAAACATCCGGCAGCCTGGGTGGCCGGATACGAAGGAAGGCTGGTACGGGCTAGAAAATGAACCTGAGGCCTGAGAACAATCCCACAGCATAGGGATGCGAGCCTATCAGGTTTTTATTACTGAAGGAATTAAGATAATATTTGAAGGTAGGTTCAAGGTTCAGCAGCAGGTTGGGGAACAGTTCATAGTCAAATCCCAGGCCAATGATACCGCTGTAGTTCACCCTGTTGAGGCTCTGGGTTGTTACAGTGGTAAATTCATCCTTATCCAGGAAAAATGTGGAGCGGTTCCCGACAAGGAAATTGGTGCTCACCCCTCCCACCAGGTTACATTCAACCTTGCGGTCAATGAACCTGTATCGCATCACCACGGGGAGTTCCAGGAATTCGAATGTCTGTATCACCTTTGCATCGGAAGGTTCCAGGTCTTTCCACGTGAACCGGTTATCACGCGAACCGGTGAAAGTGCTCACCTCGGTGGGTTTCTGTACAATATTCACGTACTTGTTGGCTGATTCAATTACCCCGGTCGAATTGTATACCAGGTAGAACTTTTCCTCGATCATTGCCAGGAGGGAGTTTGTTTCGAATCCCAGGCTTGATACCGTCAGCTCGGTCACCCCCCTGATGTTCTGTCCCATTGTGGAGTAATAAAGACCGGTTGAAACGGTAAATCTTTTCATCGGCTGGAGGTTCACGGATACACCCCCGGAGTATGACAACAATCCTCCTTCAATGCGGTCGTAATAGTTCACCATATAGGAAGAACTGCCATATTCACTGGTAAGGAAGCGATCGGAATAGATGGGTGAGAACTGACCGGTTATGCTCCATTTCAATGATCTTTCTTCAGAGAGGGGTTCCATGGTAATGATGGTCTCTGTCACCGGTTCTTCAGGCATCAGCAGGGATGGATGTATCTCGTTCCGGATCAGGGCGTGCCTGTTCTCAAGGTATGCATATCGGATACGGGAGGTTTCTTCTTTGTATTCCATTTCAGCAACCGTCATGTCCCGTGCCACTGTACCGGCTGATGCCACGGCGGATGCCTCAGTTGCGGGTATGGTCCGGGCAGCGGTGGTTTCTTTTTCATGGTCAGCAGCACCAACGGCCCCGGCGGGGGATGAAGGGGTTACTGCCGGAGTTACAGATCCGGCTGCTCCGGCACTGGCAGGTTCCTGCGTCACACGTTCCCCGTCGGGATATCTGTTCAGCATCCACAGTGTAGAAAGGATCACACCAAGGAAGGCGGCAGCAACTGCCAGCCGGCGGATATAGAAAACGACAGGTTTTTTCCTCCTGATCCTGCGGTCTAAATCATCCCATACATCTTCAGGTGGTGTTGGCTCGAAATCCATGAGCCTGTCCTTGAAGAATTCGTCAATGTTTTTTTTACCGTCAGTCATGTTACTTTCCTTTCTCTTTTAACAACCTCAGCTTTTCCTGCAAAATCGTTCTGGCCCTGGAAAGGTTTGATTTTGATGTTCCTTCAGAAATGCCCAATATCTGGCCGATCTCCTTGTGTGAATACCCTTCGAGGGCATACAGGTTAAATACCATACGGTACTGCGGGGTCAGGTCCTGAATCATTTTCACCAGCTCGGAAGCCGCAATATCCTCATCCATCGGGTCAATGTATACCACCATGTTTTCATCGGCTCCCGGGTCCAGGGGATATGTATTCCTGTATTTCCGGTATTTTTCGAGGGCGGTATTGATCATGATTTTCCTGATCCATCCTTCGAAAGAACCGGTTCCCTTGTACGAGGAAAGAAAACCGAAAACACGTATGAATCCCTCCTGCAGGGTATCTCTTGCATCTTCCTGACTATCGGAATACCTGAGACATAAGGCGTACATCTTTGCGGAAAATGTACGGTATAATGTCTCCTGTGCTTTCCTGTCACCGGCGAGGCATTTCTCAATTATTTCAGGCAGGATATCCGCCAATTTTATTGATTTTCAAACACTTTAGTGAATCAGATGTAAAATTATGAATAAAATTGATGGACAAAAAGTATACCGAAATAATTTTCAAAGAACATACATTTGGCAGATGCATCGAACAGGCAAATGGTTGCGTGGTTCAGAAAAAATAGGGAGGGAAAAAGATTCCGTCCCAACGCAACCCTGACTGTCATAATATCATCTAAAGAATGTTATAACCGTATACTGACCGGTTATTTTTCGCGTTTATAATAATAAAATATCAAAAAATGATGATGAACAATATTCTCAAATACCTGGCAATCCTGACAGCAAGCCTGGTGCTTATTTCCTGTGAAGACAATCCCGGTGGCACTACGGGTGTGATTGATCCCAAGCCGGTGAGTCTGGGTGTGAAATCGGTCGCTCTGGTCGGATCGAGCAATGATTTCGCCTTTGATTTCTTCGAAGGGATACTGGCGTCGGAAGATGGATCGAAGAACATCATGATCTCGCCATTGAGCGCTTCACTGGCGCTGGCAATGGCATACAACGGTGCGGTTGGAGAGACGAAGCTGGCTATGGAGGAAGCCCTGCGGCTTCAGGGGCTGACCCCCGATGAGATAAACAAATCGTTCAAGGAGCTCATCAATATACTGACGGATCTTGATCCAAAGGTAGCGATGGAAATCGCCAACTCGATATGGTACCGTAACACCGTAACGGTGAAACCAGTATTCATCCAGACCAACCAGAACTACTATAATGCCGAGGTCACTCCCCTCGATTTCAACAACCCGGAAAGCAAGGATATTGTCAACCAGTGGGTCTCCGATCATACCCATGGAAAGATCGACCAGATCATAGACAACATCAATCCGCTGGATATCATGTATCTGATCAACGCTATTTATTTCAAGGGTACCTGGTCGTACCGTTTTGATGCTGACAATACTGAATCCGGGCCATTCACACTGGGCAACGGGACGGTGATCAACGTGCCGACCATGTATATGAAAGCGGATGTGGACTATTTCTCCAACGACCATGCGGAAGCCATAGTGCTTCCCTATGGCCAGGGCAATTTCAGGATGGCTGTTATCCTGCCGAATGAGGGAAACACCCCGGATGCGGTGGCAGACCTTATGACCGATGAGATATGGAACCAATGGATTACAGGGAAATACAAGAGGAATGAGTTGGAAATCTACCTGCCAAAATTCAAATTTGAGTTCAAAAAGCAGCTGAAGGATGTGTTGACCGCCATGGGCATGGGTATCGCATTTTCAGAGACGGATGCCGACTTCAGCGGCGTCAGTGATGAGCTGTACCTTTATATCACCTCCGTCCTTCAGAAGACCTTCATTGAGGTAAACGAAGAAGGCACGGAAGCAGCAGCAGTCACGTCCGTCACCTTTGGGACGACCAGTGTCGGGCCCGATCCCTGGTTCAAGGCCGATCATCCGTTCCTGTTCGTGATCTATGAACAGGAGACCAATGCCATCCTGTTTATGGGCAAGGTAGTAAACCCGCTTCTTGCAGAATAGGCCATCCTCCCTTGGTTATCAGGATATAAAAGTAAAAAGCCGGCTCTGCCGGCTTTTTTTTTGACGGCCGGGAGCTGAAGAAAAGCTGCCCGGCCTGTTTAAATATGTATCACTTCCCCGAAGGCGGCTGCAGCGGCTTCCATGATTGCCTCCGACATGGTGGGATGGGGGTGCACGGACCGGAAGAGCTCATGGCCGGTGGTCTCAAGGTTCCTGGCCACAACGATCTCGGCGATCATCTCCGTCACGTTGGCTCCTACCATATGAGCGCCGATCAGTTCCCCATACCTGGCATCGAACACCAGTTTGACAAAACCATCGCGTGCTCCGGCAGCACTTGCCTTACCTGAGGCGGTGAACGGGAATTTGCCAACCCTGATATCCCGCCCCTCTTCCCGGGCTGCCTTCTCTGTCATGCCGACAGAAGCGATCTCCGGATGCGTATACGTGCAGGCGGGGATATTATCGTAACGCAAAGGCACGGGCTTCCTCCCTGCAATCTTTTCCACACATATGATACCTTCCGCCGATGCAACATGGGCAAGCGCCTGACCGTGAACAATATCGCCGATGGCATACACCCCTTTAACGCCCGTACGGTAATAATCATCCACTTTCACCTTCCCGCTCTCCAGCTCAATTCCCAGGTCTTCCAGACCGATTCCTTCAAGGTTGGGAGTGATGCCAACGGCGGAGAGTACCACCTCCGTCTCCTGTACTTCCTCCCCTTTGGGCGTTTTAATATGAACGACGCACCTGCCGTTCTTCACCTCCGCTTTTTCAACCGTCGATCCGGTATATATTTTCATTCCCATTTTTTTGAACGATCGCTCCAGTGTCTTTGACACCTCATCATCTTCGAGGGGTACCACGGAGGGGAGGAACTCCACCAGTGTGACCTGTGTTCCCATCGTCTGGTAGAACCAGGCAAATTCGCTCCCTATGGCACCCGATCCCACCACCACCATGGTTGAGGGTTGTGTTTTGAGTGACATAGCTTCACGGTAACCGATGATATTCTTGCCGTCCTGCTTCAGGTTCGGCAGCTCTCGTGAGCGGGCTCCCGTGGCCAGGATAATATGATCGGCTTCCACCACCGTTTTATTCCCTTCCGTACCGGTCACCTCCACGGCATTGTTTTTTACCAGCTTCCCAAACCCGGGGATGTGATCGATCTTGTTTTTCCTGAAAAGGAACTGAACCCCTTTGCTCATACTGTCGGCCACAGCCCGGCTTCGTGCTATGATCGCAGGAAAATCAGGTTCAACCTGTCCCTTTACCGTTATACCCATATCGGCAGCATGTTTCAGGTCATCAAACACCTGTGCGCTCCTCAGCAGCGCCTTGGTGGGAATACAACCCCAGTTGAGGCAAACACCTCCTGGCAATTCCTTTTCCACCACGCCCGTTTTCAACCCGAGCTGCGAAGCTCTGATAGCAGCTACATAACCGCCGGGGCCGCTGCCAATAACTAACAAATCGTATTTCATAACATTTCCGTTTTGTGAATAGATTCCTGATGATTCGAATTTATATCTAAAATCCCGTATTGGAAAATATTGGTATAAATATTACCATTCAGATTGAGGGTCAAATATACATCGACGATATTAAATGTAATATCCCAACAATCAAGTTACAGCCATTGTTCTGAAATTCCCTTGTTCCGGCTCCGACAGGCAGACTCGTGACATATACTCAAGGTAGCCGTCAATATCGTCATGGATTGTATTGTATTCCTGAAATGGAAGGCTATTGTTCACATCGTGCATGATGAGATCCCCCGGCGGCTTCAGGAAACACCGGATTATTGAGCTTTCCGAAAAACCTGTACATCACAGTACGGGGAGTTTTGTTGAGGATGATATCCGGATACCGGTCGAAATCGTGATAACAACACCGTTTCTTCCTTCATAATCCGGGAAGGGAATATTGAACTCCAGCCGTTTGTGCGTTTTTCGACGGGACGGGGAAACAAACCTTGTCCCGGCATGGTGACTACCACCCGGGATAGAAGTTCAGTCCGAAAGCTCCTTTCATTATCTTTCCCTGCACCGGCATGGCATAGAACGGTTCCAGGATGACATATCCGAGAATATTCAGCCTGAGGGAGGCCCCGATGGTCATGACGGGGACTCTATCATCCGTTTCTTCCGGCAGCCATCTGAATACCGGTGAGTTTTGCGAATCCCAGGCCACGCCGGTATCCATGAAGAGGGAGAGCTCAGATGGTATATATTTAAACCTGAAAAGTCCATACCGTTCCGGCCCGCTGAACGGTATTCGCAGCTCAATGTTACCCACGGCGATACGGCTCCCGACCAGCTGGT
>JAXDBV010000082.1:0-11877 GCA_034678415.1 Bacteroidales bacterium | reverse complement strand
ATGGCAGGAGATATATCAATATCATTACCTGGAAACCCGACCGGCGCGGCCTTGACGGCGTGGTGAGCCTGCAAGGCACCCTCGCGGGTGTGGCAGGTAGTACGCTGATCGCATTGACATATGGAGTACTTCATGATTCATACCTGCCGGCCGTCGTTGTTCTCATCTCCGGAGTGACAGGCACTATCATCGATTCGTGTCTAGGAGCCACCTTGCAACGGGGCGGATACCTCAATAACCAAACGGTGAACCTGATAAATACCTTTTGTGCCGCCCTGTGTTACTACGGTTTGATGGTTTTAATCGCGGGGTGATACAATAGCGGGGAGAGAACTGATACACATTGAAAAGCTGAAAAGCGAACCGTTCTGCGCAACGGAAGGAGGTAAAATGCCCGCGGATGCATTTACCACACCGATTCTTTAAATATTTTAAGCAGTTCAGGAGGTATACGGGACGGCCTCTGTTTTTCAATGTCAATGAAAACACCGGTCTGGCGGGCATCACAAACCACCTTGCCGCCTACCGTGAATTCAGCAGCCAGGTAAAACCTCAGTTTTTCCAGTTTTTCCATCCACATCATGCCGGTGGGATTATCGAACAACCTGACAGCCTGTATGTAATTGATCTCGGTCCTTAGAATAACAGGGGTCAGGCTTCTTTCCATGAGCCGGTCAAGCGGGAGATATTCTTCCAGTATCCTGAACCTGAGATCCTCAAGCCATCGGATATAGACAATGTTACTCACATGGTGTGCCGCATCAATATCATACGTTTTAACGGTGAAATGAATGTTTACCAGGAAAGGTTTTTTGTTGGTTCCCATATGCGTGTTCTTTTTACATAAAAGCATACAATACGCTGTCTCCCTATTGTTTCCCGAATGCTTCCGGGCTTAGCTGAGTAAATTTTCTTTTCTTTATCAAAAAGAAATCAATGACAACACTCCTCCGGTAAATCTCCTTGTGTGTAAGTCTCACTGCGGAGGATCTGAGTTTTTTTCTGTGCCTGTAATAGGGGATAAACCGGCTTATAACGGAGAAGTAAGCCATAGCAACGGCGCAGCTATCGGCGATTTTCAGGCTTGCCAGGTATTTCAGTGATGCGGCGCAGTCAAGGATCATCCGGGAGATAAGTGTAATGAATAAGGTTCCCGGTGGCAGGTTCTTGATCAGCGTCAGCAGGTTGTTTCTGAAGTTAAGGTAGAGCTTTCGCGGGTTTTCGTTGGGGAGCGTTCCTCCGCCCACGTGAAAGACAGTGGATTGCGGTACATAAAGGATGCGGTAACCCATGTTTTTCATCCGCCAGCAGAAGTCGATTTCTTCCATATGGGCAAAGTAGGAGGGATCGAGCCCACCCGATGATTGAAAAAGGCTGGCCCTCACGAACATACATGCACCCGTGGCCCAGAAGATATCACTTACCTGGTCATACTGTCCCTCATCTTTTTCGATGTGGTTCAGTAAGCGTCCGCGGCAAAAGGGATAGCCCAGCCTGTCGATGAACCCGCCGGCAGCCCCGGCATATTCGAAGTATTCCCTGTGAAGGTATGACCGTATCTTAGGCTGGCAGGCTGCAATAGTCTCATCTTTGTCCATCAGGCTTATCACGGGATCGATCCAATGAAGTGTTACCTCCACATCGGAATTCAGCAGAACATAATACCGGGCATCGATCCCCCGCAGCGCACGGTTATAGCCTTCAGAAAAGCCGTGGTTCTTATCGAGGAGGATCAGTTTCACCCCGGGGAATTCCTTTTCAAGGTAAGGGACCGATCCGTCAGTGGAGCCATTGTCAGCCACATATATTTCCACATCGGGGCCGGCAGAATGGTTAATCACCCCGCCAAGGAATTGCTCAAGAAAATGCTTCCCGTTCCAGTTCAGTATGACTACGGCCGTCTTGATCAATGTTCTCCGGTGTTGAGGTTAATGCCGTGTTGTTCGGCCCAGGCGAGCCACCTGGCCTTGTTGTGGCGCCAGCGGCGGTGTGACCAGAGCCAGTATTCGGGTTTTTCAATGATGATGGATTCCAGGACGCGCACATGTTTTTCGGTGATCTCACAGGGTTTCGTGCCTGTCGGATCGTCGGTAATAAGGCGGAATACCACCTCGTAATAGCCCCTCTGTACCTTCCTGACATCAAAGAACACCACCGCCTCGTCAAGCTTTTTGGCCAGGCGTTCAGCCCCCAGAAGCACGGGTGTGTCCTGACGGAGAAAGGTGGTCCAGTAGCGAATGGTACGTTTTATGGGCCGCTGGTCGCTTAAAAACAAGGTGATCGTGCGCAGACCGTTTCGCCGGTTCTCAACCATCCTTCTCAGGGTATGTTCCATCGGGAAGGTTTTCACCCCATACTGTTCACGCAACCGGATGAAAAACCGGTCAAACCGTTTGTTATTCATCGGTTTGTAAATGGCAAAGGCCTGATATTTTATATGCAGGGGAAGACCTGCCAGCCATTCCCAGTTACCATAGTGGCCGATGACCGCAATAACGCTCTTGCCCCTGTCGTAAAGCTCATCCAGTAATCCGGGGTTCAGGTATCTGACTCTTTTCCCTATCTCCACCGGAGACATATGCACCAGCTTCATTGTTTCTGCCAGGAGATCACAGTAATGCCTGTAAAATCGTTTGGCTATCTGCCTGTTCTGACGCTCATCGTTCTCCGGGAATGCACGACGTAGGTTGGTAAAAACAACCTGCCGGCGGTACCTGATCAGATAATAGATGAAATAGTACGTGACGTCCGACAACAGATATAATACCTGCAAGGGAAGCAGGGTTACTGTCCGGATCAGGCAATAGAATATGTAATATCCGATGGCAGACATGCTGATGAACCGTTATCAATCAATAAAAATAATAAATTATCGTCAAAACTAAGGAGTGCATAAATTACGTAATTGTAGTTCAGTTAGAGCTGTTATATGCGGGATGTCGGGAAATCTGCCGGACAAGGGAGTAGTGAATGCAGGGAAATAAAAGCTTGTTTTTTCATCCGCCGGGAGCCGTACAACGGGCAACATGGATTAATCCCCGCCGCGAAAAGCGTTTGTTCAGTATATTAAAAAAGAAAAACGCTTATTTTTCAAATGGGGGGGAGAGGTTGTTTGTTATACCGGTTGTCCCGGAAGGATTATTCTTTCTCCTCACCATATCTTTCCTCGTAAATTTCCATCGCCTGTGTGACCATATCCAGTATTCCGGCCTGGAAAGGATGGTTTGTTCCAGCCGTTTTACATGTTTTTCCGTAATTTCATACGGAGGTGTATCTGCCGCATGACCGGCTACCGGATGTATCTCCACACGGTAGTTGCCGCGTCGGACTTTCATTATTTCGAGATAAACAACGGCAAAATCATATTTTCTGGCAATCTTTTCTATACCGAGAAATACCGGTGTATCCTGGTTGAGGAAGGTGGTCCAGTATTCCAGTTCCTGTCTTACAGGGCTTTGATCCGCGATAAAGCAGGCCACGAAAGGAGTGTTTCTGTCCCGGTATTCCCTTATTACGCGCAAGGTTTGTTTCATAGGGACAGGTCGGCTGCCGAAACGGCTTCTGATGGAAAAGAAGAGCCTGTCAAACACCGGATCGTTCTGTTCCTTGTAAATAGCAATGGTGGGGTAAGGGACTGTCAGCGCGAAGCTGTTCAGCCATTCCCAGTTGCCATAATGGCCGACGGCTGCAATGACGGCGCGTCCTTCCTTCAGCGGATCATCGATGAGGTGTCTGTCAGAGTAGCTAATACGCCGCAAGATGCTTGCCGGGCTGGCATACATGAGCCATCCCGTCTCGTAAAACACATCGCAGAAATGGTGGTAGAACCGTTTGGCGGTGAAATGTATTTCCCTTTCGGTCATCGACGGGAAGGCATTGCGCAGGTTTCTGAAAACCACCTTTTTTCTGTATCCGGCGATGTAATACAGGGGATAATAGGTCAGGTCGGAAATAACATACAATACCCGGAGAGGAAGAAGGGTAATACACCGGTAGAGGAAAGCAAGAAGATGAGAAACAACGCGGCTCATGTATTCGTCTTCACGTTCATGTGCAACTGTACTTGTTTCAGGAAATCGGGGAATATGAACGGGTTGGCCGCCACTATTTCCTTTCCTTCCAGGAAGTCGTTTCCGCCCGAGAAATCGCTGATCATACCGCCGGCCTGGTGTATGATGAGGGACGCAGCGGCCACATCCCATATTTTGAGCCCGTATTCCCAGAATCCATCAAAGCGGCCGCAGGCGAGGTATGAAAGATCAATAGCTGCCGAGCCCATGCGCCGGATACCCCGGGTATGTTCCATGAAATACCGCATGGTATCCATGTATCCGTCGATACGGTCAAAGCTGGAGTAAGGGAATCCTGTTGCCAGCAGCGATTCCTTCATGGTGGGGGTAGATGATACCCTGATACGTCGGCCGTTATGGTAGGCATAGGCATCCTTCCATGAATAGAAAAAATCTCCGGTGGTGACTTCATGGATCACACCCATCACCACTTCCTGGCCATCCATCAGCGCAATACTGATGGAATAGGGGGGCAGGCCGTGAAGAAAATTAGTGGTTCCGTCCAGTGGATCAATGATCCACCTGAAGCGTTTATCCCGGTCAACGGCCGGCATCTCTTCACCTATGATGCCCGTGTCGGGCAATATTTTTTTCAACCGTTCGGTGATCATCTTCTCCGACCCGATATCCACCTGGGTAACATAATCGTGCCTACCCTTTTCCTCCACGATTAGTGGCGTCAGGCCGGGGGATTGTGAACGAATGAATTCCCCCGCCTCCCGGGCCACGTCCCTTACCTGCTTGCATAGTTTCATCAGATTTTTTTCCATCTCCGTTACCCTGTCATCCGCCGGTTCAAATATAGCTTTCTCTTTTATATTCCTCATACAGTTGCTGCACTATGCCGTCCGCCAGTCCAATCTGTGGAACCCAAATAACGGTCGATCCGGTCAGTTTCATAATGCGGAGGTAAATATCGATGGCAATGGTGATGACATCCGCCCTGTCGAAATTCAGCCCCAGGAACTTTATTCGGTCTTCAAAGGTGAACGACTTGATATAATTGGTCAGCTTATCCAGTTCCTTGTAAGTTAAATGTTTCCCTGAAGGTTTTTCCGTGAACCGGTATGCTTTGTTGATATCGCCCCCGGTAGCGATGATTTCCGGCCTGGGATATTTACGGCAGCACTGTAACAGCCAATCGTTCATCTCCTCGAACTGATCCGCTGTCACGAGTTCATGGAGAAGACGGATGGTGCCGATGGGAAAGGACCGTGAATCGATGGCCTGTTTACGACTCACGATGGTGACCACCGTATCACCCCCGCCCACATCCACATAGAGGTAGTTCCTGTCACGGTTGATCAGGTCTTTGAGCTCATAAGAATAGATGATGCGGGCTTCATCTTCAGGGGAGATGATATCAATGGATATGCCGCTTTCTTTCCATATCCTGTCGATAATCTCCAGCCCGTTACTGGCTTCACGCATGGCAGCTGTGGCACAGGCACGGTATCGAAGAACATCATTGGCGAGGATCAGGTGACGGAACGCCATCATGATGTGCTCCAGCTTGTCCACCTTGAATTCCCTGATCATCCTGTAATTGAAAACATCCTCCCCGAGGCGCAACTGCTCCCTGATAAGGCTTGTCTTGTTGAAAATGGTTTCCTGCCCTGACTCCAGTGCATCCATGAACAACAGCCTGATGGAGTTGCTTCCGATATCAATTGCAGCAAACCTGAGAACTTTCACGGTATGATATTTTTATCCTATAATTTATTCTCCTTAAGCAGCTCGTAGAGCTTCATCTGTGACCTGGTTTTATCGGGCTGTTTGTTGGTATAGTACCTGTTGTCCTGTTCAGCATTAATGATGCGCGCTTTCACATTGTCCTTCCAGTGTAGATCCATATAGTGTAAGATCTGTCGCTGCAGTTCAGGATCATAGATTGGTGCTGCCACTTCAACACGATGATCCAGGTTACGGGTCATCCAGTCGGCCGATGAAATATAAAAAAGTTCACGGTTATTATTACAGAAAATGAAAATCCTTGCGTGTTCAAGGAACTTATCGATGACCGCCCTGCTTTCAATGTTCTCGCTCAGGCCGGGTACCTCCGGCATAAGCGAGCATATTCCCCGCACCATCAGGCGGATCTTCACACCCGACTGGCTGGCCTTGTACAGCTTCTTGATCATGTCAACATCAACGATATTGTTGATTTTCAGGAATATATATGCATTCCTGCCCTGCTTTGCATGGACGATCTCATTCTCGATGAGGCTGATCAGCCGGCGTCGCATGAAATTGGGTGAAACCAGCAGGTGTTTGTAGGTATGACGCTTAAAGGTGTTTTCGAAAAAATCAAATACCTTCTTCACCTCATGGGTGATACGTTTGTCGGAGGTGAACAGGGTAAGGTCGGAATAGACGAGCGCATTGCCGTCGTGAAAATTTCCCGTGCTTACCACAGCATAATGGACTATCTTCTTGTTCTCCTTGCGGCTTATCTGTACAATCTTGGCATGTACCTTCAGGTTGGGTATGCCGAAGATCACCTTTACACCGGCTTCTTCCAGCTCCCGCGACCAGTAGATGTTCGACCGTTCATCGAACCGGGCCCGCAGCTCCATCACCACGGTTACCTCCTTGCCGTTCCTCGCCGCATTGATCAACATGTTCGTCACGCGTGAGAGCTGACCGATGCGGTACAGGCATATCTTGATGACCCTTACATTCGGATCCATCGATGCCTCACGCAACAGATCAATGAAATGAGAATATTTCTGGTACGGATAATAGAGCAGAAGATCCTTACGGCTCACGAGGTTGATGATGCTCTTGCCAGGTTTTATTTCAGGGTGGGAAAGGGGAGCGGTTTTGGAATATTCAAGATGAGGGTCACCTATGTTGGGGAAAGCCATGAAATCCTTGAAGTTGTGATACCGTCCTCCCGGTATGATATTATCGTCATCATCAAGCCCCAGGTGACGGATCAGGTAATGAAGGAGGTCGTCGGGGATCTGGTTGTCATATACAAAACGCACCGGCTCACCCTTTTTTCTTCCTGATACGCTCCTTGAGATCTGTTCAAGGAAACTTTTGGTTATATCATTATCAATATCTAGTTCGGCATCCCGTGTGATTTTTACGGTGTAGGCTTCCATACGATCGAAGTGGAAGATAGCGAATAGCTTATACAAACAAGCCCTGATAACATCATCGAGCAGAATGATGTATTTTTTCTCACCGGAGGGCGGAAGCACCAGGAACCTTGAAACATACTGGGCAGGGATCTCAATAAGGGCAAATTCCTTCGTGATATCAGGCAGGGAACTGGTGAGCCTTACGGCAAGGTAAATCGACTTATCGGCCAGCGCAGGAAACTGTTCAACATGGTTCAGCATGATGGGGGACAACACCGGCAGCACCTTTTCGTCAAAATAATTCTCAACAAATGACCGTTGACCATCGTTCAGCTGGTGTTCATTGATCAGGAATATCTTCTCCTTTTCCAGCTCCTGCCGTATCGCATCGTACACAACCTCAAACTGTTCCTGCAGTCCTATCACCCTGTTCTGGATCTTGGCCAACAGTTTTTTCGGCTTCTCCCCGATGATATCCTTTGCATATTTCTCCAGTCCGATCATACGTTTCACAGTTGCCACACGTACCTTGAAAAACTCATCCATATTATTGGAGAAGATGCCCAGGAAACGCAGCCGCTCGATCAGCGGCACCGAAGGATCGGCCGCCTCCTGCAGTACCCTGTGGTTGAAAGCCAGCCAGTTCAGCTCACGGTTCACCAGTTTCTTCTGTTTGGTCATTGCATCTTCCTTTTGGATACTATAATAACAAGGGAACGGTTTTATTTATTTAAAACATGCAAAAAAAATCATTGCGCTTCTTTTTATTGCCGGACCATGGGAGAAAAAATCATGCACAGCCATGGCCCCACGTTCCATCAATGTGCTCGCAACAGGGTATGCACCCTGCAACATGTCACATCACTTTTTTTTCGGAAATTCAACCGTTTCAGCCACCACGCGTGACGGATGGAGATCTGACCAGTGTCCCCTTTCGAACTCGAGTGTCACCACCCCGGCCGTCGGTATGTTATCCACCCTGTTTTTCAGGTAAATGTTGACAAAATCAGTGAGGCCCGGGTTATGGCCGAAGAGCATCACGGTATATCGATCGCCGGGCAGATGGCAGGCTATGCTCACCAGATTGTTGGGTGAGGTGTGATACAACTCTTCCATCACCCTGATGTTTGCGTTGTCATATCCCAGTTCGCGTGCAAAGATCATGGCGGTACTCATCGCCCTCGTGGCCGGGCTGGTGATGAGAAGGTCAGGACATATTCCCCTGTCCTTCAGCCGGCCGGCCATCCTGTACGAATCCTGTACTCCCCTCGATTTCAGCGGCCGGTCAATATCGGCAAGATCAGGATCAGCCCAGTCGGACTTGCCATGACGCACAATAATTAACAGCCTGTTATACATAGAGCAATGAATTACAGTAGTTTACTGGCAAGCTCGGCCAGGTAGCTGCGTTCCCCTTTCACCAGGTTCACATGGGCAAACAACTCCTGACCCCGCATCTTGTCCGACAGGTAAGTAAGCCCGTTCGACTGTGTGTCAAGGTAGGGGGAGTCGATCTGTTCAATATCACCGGTGAACACCATTTTGGTGCCCTCCCCTGCACGGGTGATGATGGTTTTCACCTCGTGGGGGGTGAGGTTCTGTGCCTCATCGACGATAAAGAATATTTTTGACAGGCTCCGTCCCCGGATATAAGCCAGAGGTGTGATCACCAGTTTTTCATCCCTGACCATCTCCTCAATCTTCTGGTACTCTTTGCTTTGTTGTGAATATTTGTGTTTGATCACCGACAGGTTATCAAACAGCGGTTGCATATAAGGTTCCATCTTCTCGTTCACATCGCCGGGCAAGAATCCCATATCGCGGTTTGCCAGCGGGACGATAGGTCTTGCGAGGAAGATCTGTTTGTAATCGTGCCGCTGGTGGAGGGCGGCTGCCAGGGCCAGCAGCGTCTTCCCCGTACCCGCTTTGCCGGTGAGGGTGACCAGTTGTATGTCCTGCCGTGTCAGTGCATCAATGGAAAAGGTCTGCTCGGCATTGCGCGGCTCAATGCCGAAGGCCACCATTTTCTCCACCCGTGTGATCTTTCCTGTGTCCGGCTGATAATGCCCCAAGGCGCTCGATTTGTTGCTTCTCAGGATGAAATACTGGTGGGCAAAAGGCGGTGTGCCAAGCTTGAACTTATCCACCGGCACACCTTCCGGATTATTATACAGCGTAGAGATCAGCTCTCCGTTGACATTATCGAGGGTTATGATATCCCTGTACAGATCATCAATATTCGCCACCTTGTCGTTCTCATAGTCTTCCGCTTTCAAACCCAGCGACTTTGCCTTCATCCTGAGATTGATATCCTTGGTGATGAGAACAACCTGCGTGTTCGGATGTTTGTGGCGGACAAAATCAGCGATCGCCAGAATACGGTGGTCGGGGGTGGCTTCAGGGAATGAGTTGCTCACCAGCTCGGAAAACGATTTGCCGGTCTCAATGAATAACTTACCCTTGCCCTTTCCCAGGCTGATACCGTCGGACAGCAATCTGTCACCCGAGAGCTTATCCAGCTCACGGGTAAATTCCCTCGCATGAAAATTGATCTGGTCGTTTCCCCGCTTGAACCTGTCGAGTTCCTCAAGCACAACAATGGGGATTACTATATGGTTTTCTTCAAAATTATATATGCATTTATAATCATGAAGCAGCACATTGGTATCAAGCACAAATATTTTACTGGTTTTCTTCATGACTCCGGATGGTTAAATAAAGGTATAAAAGTATTAAAATTTCTTATCTTGGTGAGATTTAATAGCAGTATATGGATATCCTGGAAGCGATTTATACGAGGCGCAGCATCCGTAAGTACAGCAAGAAGAAGGTGGAGGATGAGAAGATACAGGAGATCATCAGGGCGGCCATGTATGCTCCCTCGGCCGTGAACAAACAGCCCTGGCATTTCCTTGTGATCGATGACAGGTCTTTTTTCAGGCGTATCATGCAAGTGCATCCCCATGCGGCCATGCTGGAAGAAGCCAGTCATGCCGTTCTTATCTGCGGTGATGAGCATCTGTGCCATCCTCCGGGTTACTGGACCGTTGACTGTGCCGCTGCCACGCAGAACCTGCTGCTGGCAGCCCATGGCCTCGGATTGGGTGCCGTATGGCTCGGTGTCCACCCCCGGGAGGAACGGAAACAGGGGCTGAGGGAGCTGTTCATCCTGCCTCCGCATATCCAGCCCTTTGCCCTGGTCTCTGTCGGTTATCCGGCCGAGGTGAAACCTGCACCCGACCGGTTCCGCCCCGACAGGATACATTATAATAAATGGTGAAGAGAATACCCCCGCTGCATTGATGAACTACCGGGAGACCATCGGGTATCTTTTCAGCCAGCTGCCAATGTTCCAGAGGATAGGCAAGGCTGCGTATCGTAACAACCTCGACAATATCCTCGCCCTTGATGAGGCGATGGGGCACCCCCACAGGCATTTCAAAACCATCCATGTGGCAGGTACCAACGGCAAAGGATCCGTCTCTCATATGCTGGCGGCCATTCTCCGCCAGGCAGGCTGTAAAACAGGATTGCACACCTCGCCCCACTTCAGGGATTACCGTGAAAGGATCAGAATCAACGGTCGAATGATCGAAAAGAACTTCGTGGTGGCGTTTGTCCGGGAATACCGGCCGCTGTTCGACAGATTAAAACCGTCCTTCTTCGAGATGGCCGTGGCCATGACATTCAAATACTTTGAAAATCAAAAGGTTGACATAGCCGTGGTCGAGACGGGATTGGGAGGAAGGCTCGACTCAACTAACATCATCAATCCCGTACTTTCTGTTATCACAAACATTGGTTATGATCACATGCAATTCCTGGGGGATACGCTGGAAAAGATTGCAGCGGAGAAGGCCGGCATCATAAAAACCAAAGTGCCGGTAGTGGTGGGGCAGACACAGGCCGGGACCATCCCTGTGTTTGAAGGGGTTGCCGCTGAGAAACAGGCACCGCTCATCATCGCTGACCAGAAATACCGCGTTGCTGATTCATTCCATACCCCTGACCGTAACCAGCTTTTCAGGGTGGAAGCACCGGACGGGAAGATCATGGATATCGTGAGCGACCTGGCGGGCCTCTACCAGAAAAAGAATGTTGTCACCACTCTTGCTTCGGTCGATGTGCTCAGGGATGCCGGTTTCAGCATTGAAGACAATGATGTGGTTCGGGCACTCGGTAAGGTGGGTACCCTCACCGGGCTTGCCGGGCGTTGGCAGGTGCTGGGACATGAACCGCTCGTGGTGGCTGATATGGCTCACAACCGTGACGGACTGTCGGAGGTTATGGCACAGGTACAGCAAACCCCGCATAAACGGCTGCATATTGTGTTCGGCATGGTGAGTGACAAGGATGATAGCCTTGTACTGCCGCTGCTGCCCAGCGATGCGATCTACTATTTCACCCGCGCCGACCTGCCACGGGCTATGGATGAGAATGTCCTTATGGAAAGAGCCACGAAGTCCGGCCTGAAGGGAATGGCGTACCATCGTGTGTCCGACGCCCTGAAAGCTGCCAGGAAGAACGCCGCACCCGGTGACATGGTGCTGGTCACCGGCAGCGCCTTTGTAGTGGCGGAAATAATTTGAATGGACTATGGGGGGCAGGATTTTCTGAGGATGTTAAATTACCGGCGTTCACAGGCAGTTATGCCCGGTATCCTTCCGCACAATTGCCTTTACCTGTCTGCCACACCATGCATTCAGTACCTTTTCTGT
>JAXDBV010000081.1:0-3956 GCA_034678415.1 Bacteroidales bacterium | reverse complement strand
GCTTGCTAACATTCCAACGACAGGACTTACCATCAGATCAAGCTTCTTTATTTATTAAAGTATCTTCCATTATGTCCCATTATTTTATCAATTAATGTTAATTTATTGCATAAATAACTCTTTTTTAATATTGTGGTTTTAATCACCAGCCAACAGTCATTCGATGCAATCCCTGTTGGGCTGCAGATTTGTGTATGGGTGGTATTATGGCCAGGAAAAGAATGTGTTAATGTATTAACAATGTAGGATTGCCATGTCACAACATGATTCCAGGGTTATTTCTGACTGCAGAACCGTTGGAGGGATTGAATATCCCGGGTACGAGGTATTTTCTTAATGAAAGTATCCAACCCTGCTTTTTTACAGCGATGGGGAAAATCCGGGTTGACAAGCGCTCTTCGTGCAGGTGTGCCGGTCGGTCTGACAGCTGAATACAAGACGGTTGTTATGCATACGGGGAAGCTAAATGCCGCTTCATTTCGTGTTTCACTGTTGTGGCAAAGACCTTTGTTTATGCGTCCTGCTGCCTCTTCAACACCATTGTGGAACACACGACCTCGTTTTCAAGGATATAATTTTCATCCTCCTGTTTTCTTATATAGTCGGCGAAGAGCTGCCGTTGATCAGGATACAGGTCCATTAATTCTTCACATCTGTTTTTAAGATCCCTGAAGATGGTAATGTCAGCCCTCCGGATATCTTCTGACGGGATAATTACTTCATCGATCAGTTGCATCCGGGCATTTTCTATCTGTTTAAGGATCAGTTCTTTTCTTAAAATGGACGGATGTGTGAAGTTGCCGGTGCTTTCAACATAGCCGTCGTCGATAATGATTATTCCGTTTTTCTCAAGGCATTTTGAGAGGGATGTCAGGGTTGAAAAATAATCGCCCAACACCGGTCCGGTTGATCCAAGTATAATCATATCAAATTTGGGGAGTGTATTAATCATGATCCTGATATCGCCCGTTTCAAAGGTGCACAGGTGTTCGACATGGTATTCCACGGCTTTCCTGTTGGCTTCCTCGATGAACGCAGCCAAGGCATCAATACCAAGGCACCGGCAGTTCAGTGCCCGGGCTGTTCTGACCGAAACAACCCCTTTCCCGCAACCCAGGTCAAGCATCTTCCTGTCGGCAACATTCTCAATATGTTTTACAATAAGACGGATAATAACCGACGGATCAGAACCGATCTCCCATGTATCCTGAAGGATATATGGGATGAACGGGAAGAGCCTTATATCTGTACCATCCATGGATAACACAACACTTTCCTCCAACGATTTCATACGATTCATCTCGAATTGTTTTTAATTCTAATACAGTACTTTGTTCAAGGTAGAAAAATAAAGGTTAGTTAAGCCGGGCCCGATCGCTGAAGGATAAATATCATGAATCATTGAATCAGCAGATTCTCAACCCGGAAATAACGCAATGGTTTATTTCCCGGGTCCGAAGAGTTTACCTGTTTTCAATCATGTAGTATACCAGATCATCATGAACCACGGAAGAATTACCATCCTGTACCAGTGCCCCCAGTTTCAATATGAAATCACCTTTTCCGGGAATGTAAAGCTTAAAATAATCCTTTCCTGCGGTGAATCCTCCCGGTTGTGAAGGAATCCATGCTTTGTTCTGAATATCGTACAGTTTGGTTAGCAACACACAGTTAAGGTTCGGCGCAATATGAACCGTGACCGTGTCATTAACAGCGGTATAAGGTCCTGTGCTGAAGTCCACCTCTGCGAAATCCAGTTCATAAAACTTGCCGCTATACACGGGGAATGAATAGAATTCACCGAGGGAATATTTTTTCCCGGTAAAAGTATATTGCTGGTACAGTGGGTAATGGTTCAATATAAACAGTTCAGGGTTAGTGTCAAACCAGAAGTCATTCATTTTTTTTGATGCATCGATAGCCCAGGTAAGGTCGAACAAATGCCATTGTGCATCAATTTTCACCGCATTCCAGGCATGGTTGGGTTTTTGCCTGAAGATGGTTTCTATATCATTCCTGGCATATCCGTTGATAACGATGCCCCGTATTCCGGCCAGTTCCAGCATGTACCTGAACAAGTGAGAAATACCGCTGCATACTCCTTTCCTGAACCGGTATGTATCTTCGAGCCTGGCCTTGTCACTGGGATATTTTGCCCAATAGGTGGTTTCCTTTTCCTTCCCGTCATACCTGATATTGGTTGCCAGCCAACAGAAGATAGCCCTGGTTTTCAGCATGTCAGAATTGAAAGGTGCCGTCAGTTTCGCGGTCAGATCCTGAGGGGAGATGTCTTCCGGAACCTCCAGTGAATGTACATAATTATCCACTTCAGTGAAATCATTCCCTTGTGAATGGGTGATAAGGGGCGCCAATATCAGTATAACTGCAAGGAAATGCTTCATGACCTTAATGGATGTGATCCTGCTTATAGGTTAAGATAATACTTTAACTCAACATAATGAGCTGCAAAAATCCGGCCATTATTTTTACTATTTATGATTTATCAGTAAATTTTCACCGTATGGGTGATTAATTTTGCATCGGTCATGGCATAAACGGAGGAAACAGAATGAAAGCCTGGGTGATTGATCAAACGTATGACCTGTCGGTTGAAGGCGAGCCTCTGAAGCTTAAGGAGTATCCTGTTCCGCGGCCCCGCGAAGGAGAATTAATGATAAAAGTGTCGGCATGCGGGGTTTGTCATACGGAAATTGACGAGATCGAAGGGCGTATGCCTCCCCCTGTATATCCTGTGATACCAGGTCATCAGGTGACAGGCCGGGTGGAGGAGCACAAGGGTACGCGGAAGGATATCAGGAGAGGCGACGGGGTGGGGGTGGCATGGATCTATTCAGCTTGCGGCAGGTGTGAATACTGCCGTGCCGGCCAGGAAAACCTGTGCCACAACTTCAGGGCTACGGGGAGGGATGCTCACGGGGGATATGCCGAGTATATGGTTGTTCCCGAACGCTTTGTCTATACGATTCCTGATATGTTCACCGATGTGGAGGCTGCGCCATTGCTGTGTGCCGGGGCGATCGGTTATCGCTCACTCTCGTTATGCGGTCTGAAAGATGGCTATCATCTTGGTCTGACCGGCTTCGGCGCTTCCGCCCACCTGGTGCTGAAACTGGTACGCCACCTGTACCCGGCCACCGAAGTGTATGTTTTTGCGCGCAGTGAAAAAGAACGGATGTTCGCGCTGAGCCTGGGATGTACATGGGCCGGTGACACCACCGACCGACCGCCCCGCCTGCTCCATTCCATCATCGATACCACTCCCGTATGGAGCACCGTGGTGGAAGCCCTGGCATGCCTCAGGCCGGGAGGCCGGCTGGTGATCAATGCCATACGAAAAGAGGAATCAGACAAGGAATCCCTGCTGAAGCTTAACTATCCTGAACACCTATGGATGGAAAAAGAGATCAAAAGCGTGGCGAACGTCACCCGTCATGATGTAATAGAATTCATCCGGCTGGCTGCCAAAATGCTGTTTAAACCTGAAGTGGAAGTATATCCATTTATGGACGCCAATAAGGCAATCATGGATATTAAGAACAGGAAAATCAGGGGGGCTAAAGTGTTGGTGTTTTGATGCAATTGCTTCGTATTTTTTAGTACTCTTCATGCATAAGCAAATCGACCGGCCACCTTGTGAGAGATTCCTTCCATTCCAATGTTGTTGTCTCACATCGTCCAATATCCCGTCATTTTTCCTTGATATTTACCAGCTCTTTTATTGGTTGTGGATGGCGGCAGAATGGATGGACTAATTAGTCTAAAAACCACTCCCGCACTGATATTCCATATGTCTGTAATGGCTATTTGTTTTGTTGCCAGTGAACTGATGAGTTGAAAATCGATGGTTCCCAGTTCGCCAAAGACCGAAAAATTAGTATGTCGACCGGAATAGTGGGGATTAATATTTACACGTGAGCCGAAAAAGCAGGTTCCAT
>JAXDBV010000080.1:0-2860 GCA_034678415.1 Bacteroidales bacterium | reverse complement strand
GTGGCAGTGAATTGGCTGGCATACAGTGTGCGGATATGGGTGCCCTCCGCATCCTCGATCCATACCGCCAGCTGGTTACTGCCGTGCGACGCAATACGTGACCAGGTAAAGGTTATTTCCACATGCTCGTCGTGATTCCTCCCCCCGGCAATGCTGTTGCTCAAAGGAAAGACTGACAGGAGGACGATGCATAAAAGAAGACGAATCGTTTTCATATGGGAATATTTCAAAAAATATTAATGATTTTTAAAGATAATAATTTCTGAATTGCTTTGAACGGAAGCAAACCCGGTTCTGAAAATACCGTTTCACGAAGGAATGATTCTGCTGAACTCATGAGAGAGCATGACGGGAGGTGGTTCAACACCTGACATACATTGTATGAATGCAGGAATCAGGCTTTGTTATACCGGCAGGTCCAGGAGATATGAAATACACAACTCATAAGCAGGGAGCGGGAATAGCATGAATACCAATAAAAAAATTAATGAATTAATTCAATAATTGTCTATTGAATTAATTCATTAATTAATCCATTCGGGAGATGACGATGGTCAATGGGAATGACCTGTTTGTTTTGCCTCGCCATGTTCCTCGTGATGGTCTCCTTCGGCATACTTGAAGAACTGCACGTACGCCTCTATATACTCCCTTCCTGCTTTCACGTTGTTCGCATCATAGGTCTTCAGTGCCATCACTTTTTCGAATCTTGTGTGGAGTTCAGGCATCATCTCCCGGGGAACGAGTTTGCTGAGGACAGACAGGTCGCCGGTTTCAACAGCCTTATCTGCAGCGAGGATCTTCTCATCCAGGGGCGTTCCCGCAGGCTTGAGCCCGGTGTATTGTACCCCCTCACCGCTTCGATGCAGACGGACAAGGGTCTCGAAAAAATACCTCTCGGCAAGGGTTTTTGCGTCACCGCCGAGCTTCCTCACCTTCACGGCCAGGGCAAAAGCTTCCTTCACTTCAGCCTCGTACGCGGGAAGCACCCACTTCAGGACAATGTTCACATTGTTCATCTCAAAGGCCGTGACAGCATCCTTTATCACCGGGCCATCCATTGTGTCACAATGGGCTTTTGCAGAACCCGTTGACAGGGTAAGAAGGGTGAGAACAAGTACCGGTATCAGGCCGGTTTTCAGTGCTCTCCTGTTTTTTTTACTGACGATCACAGCGTCAGTAGCAACATTTTTTTCTTTTGTTTTCATGGCTCATAAGATTTTAGTTGTAATTGTTTAGTGTAAAAGACATCATTCAAATACGGGATCAAAATTACTGCCCGGGGAAAGGGTTATCGCCCCGTTTTATAGGATGAGACGTCTTTTTACACCGTGGTACGTCCCTCTTTATAAAGTGGAACGGTTTTACGGTTAAGAAAAAAGAACTATTGTTTCAGTGATTCCCTGTAGCGTGAGGGAGTAATGCCGGTAGTGTTCCTGAAGATCCTGTTAAAGGTAGACTTTGAGTTGAAGCCGCTGTCAAAGGCAATTCCGAGGAGGGAGAAGTTACGGTTTGACGGATCGGCCAGCCTTTCCTTGAATTCTTCCACCCTGTGCCGGTTCACAAAATTAAAGAAGTTCACCCCCAACTGTTCATTGATGACCTGTGAAAGAAGATGTATTGACACTCCCAGCCCGGAAGCCAGCCCTGACAGGGTCAGATCCGGATTCAGGTACGGCTTGTATGTCTTCATATATGCAGTAAGCTTTTCTGCGTATTGCCTTGCCTCCTCACCGGTAAGCCTCGAGCCTGAATACCTGGATTGTGATTCAGGGGCGCCGGCGGTGACAAGGAAGTCCTCAGAGGTGAATATCACCTTTTGCCTCAGCCCGAAATAGCCAATCAGTATCACGAAAACGGATAAGGTGAGAAACAGCCCGTCTGTACAGAAAGACAATGAGAACATATGCAATACATGATGTATTATCGTAATGATGATGGCTGCTGTCCATATAATTCCGAATACCATTACGAGGATCCTGAGCCAGGTAAGATGGATGCCTGTATAGGATGAATAGTTGTTGAAGATATTAATGTCGAGCTTACGAAAGAGCCTGATGGTCATGAAGAAATACACTGTTCCCGACGATACTGTCAGTGCCAGGAAGAACAGGAAGACCAGGGGCGGAGAATCTTTCAGCGAGAGGTTTTCGATATTGAGTCTTTCCGATGCCCCCGGGCTAAACGACGAAATAAGTACATAAATATTGAACAGTACAAACGGGAGCAGGTGCAACAGGGTGTGCCATGGCAAATGACGCCGGCCGGCAGCCAGGGCCTGGACATAAACATACAGGAAGGGGCCGTGCAGCATCAGGGGGGAGATGAGACTGATGGATAATAAATTAAAACGCGTGAACAAATGGTGTGAATAGAAAGCATATGCGCCGATAAACAGTCCCAGGTATATCAGCCACAGGATCAGTATGTGATCATGCACCGCGCGGCTTCTCTTCTGGAACAATAATGCAGTGAAAAAGAAGGCATTAAAGGATGCTATCAGAAAGATGTATTTCATAACATGAAGGTAATATTCTTCACGAAATGATCCAATAGTTATGTAAATGATAGTTTCGGGTGAATGTCAGAGGAAGGCTTGTTTATAAACCAGTCTTATCGTTTGCGTTCCCCAGGAATTCTCCGGTCTCGATCGCTCTCGTCAGGTCATTCAGAAACCGTACCATGGGGGCCCCGTCGATCACGTCATGATCGGCCAGGATCGTCATATTCAGTATCTCCCTGATCTGTATTTCATTGTCAGCCACAACAGGTTTCTTCAATACAGAGCCTATTCCGAAGGAAACAGGGTGCACAGACCGGTGAATAAACCAGCCGTTGATCTTCCCCATCATCCCAATGG
>JAXDBV010000079.1:0-3278 GCA_034678415.1 Bacteroidales bacterium | reverse complement strand
CGGGTGAATGATGATCATTCGTTTTCAGGAATATTTAAGATGTTGGATACAATGTGCCAGGTTGCGTGACAACAGGGGATAGTCATCCATCAGGAGGGCTTCTTCAAGTTTTTGGCGGGTGTGAAGGGGAATCTCAGGGATGGGGCAGTTGTTCAGGATAAGAGCGGTTTCTTCCGCGGAGAATTTCTCCTTCACCACCACCTGTTCCGGGTGTAACCTGTTTTCGGGGCATGCACGCTGGCATATCATGCATCCGAACAGGCAGTGATGGTACGAAGGCTTGATAAAGGCGGGGAATTCACCCGCGTGTTCATTGTGAAACGTCATACATAATTCCGCGCGCAATAAAAGCCTGTTTTTATCAATGGCTCCCGTGGGGCATGCCCTGGCACAATGTGTGCATGTTTGGCATTGATCCATGAAACGTGCCGGCATCCACGATTCCCGCGGGCACGGAAGACTTGAAAGAAAGGCCGCCAGCCGGTGGTAGCTTCCTTTCCGGTACAGGTAGCAAATATTATTCCTCCCGTATTCGGCCAGCCCGGAACGAACCGCCAGCAATTTTAATGGTATGATTGCTTTTTCAATACTGTGATCGCTGCCGGCAAGGATATTCCTTATGTCTTTTTCGATCAGCGAATCAATGGTGTAGTCATAGGTTGGCGGCATGTATACATGATAATCCCTGCCGTTGTAATGGAACAGGAGTACCATCCCGGGTTGTGGAACGGAAAACAAAATGACCGACCGGCACCTGCGGAATGTTAGTGGCGCATACCTGAATGATGCAAGCCTTTCGGAATAAAACGCAGCATTGAACCCGTCCGTTTGTTTGCGTGTCTCAAGCTCATCCTCCAGTTCGCGCAGGCGTTCAGATGATACCATTCTTACCTCATACCCTTTGCCTGCAGCATATGAATGGATCATTTCCGTTATTTCCGGGGTAAGCATTTTCATGCATCAGTCGTTCTTTTTCTGTACCATGATCTGAAGAGAATATGGCGGGAGACGATACCGTAGCAATCCAGGAGGATAACTATCAATTCTCTGTTAATCAATAGGATAATCCCAAAGAGTGCCTGAATGATCCACGGTTTGACGTTCAGGCCGGTTGCGATACCGCAGGCATCACCGCCGTACAAGAAAGGACCCAGGGACAGGTTCACCGCATCAAACAGCAGGAAGACCACCGCTACATAAAACAGGATGTTCTTCAGAAGAAGACTCTCAAGGGCAATGATCTTTCTCCTGAAAGAATACAACAGGTAACCGATGGCCATTGTAACAACATTGCTGATCCCTGATATAAAGAACCATTGTATACCGGGGGACCTTTCTTCCACGGGGGTGAGAAAGATTACCTCAGGACCGTACCAGTGAAAGCGGATCTCCGCAAATTCATGAAACAGCGCAGACATGAACGCGTGAAAAAACTCATGTACCGTCATATACAGCGCAATAGCAACGATAAAGTAAACCCACCGTTTCATCGTTGAATGATTCATTGATTTTTATTTATTGTTACTCATGTATGTACCGGTGATGAATGTTCTTCAAGATGTTTTCATCAGTGTTTTTTTCTTTTCATAATACTTTTTCCCCTTGACGGTGTTTCCGCAGGTTTTCATGTTACACCAGGTGCGCCGGTTGTTCCTGGTCCTGTCGATGAACAACCACCCGCAATTGGGGCATTCTTTGATGCGGTCCATCTCACCCGGCACCAGCAATTCGTATGCGGAATATATAACAGGGTATAATGTCCATACAAGGCCGGCCGGCTCATGGTTCCATATCCGACTAACCGTTGTTGTATTATCCATCGTAAGTTCCATGTGGCTGAAAGCCCGGGAGAGGACCTTGTTAAAACGCCGGAGGTCTTCATCAGAAGGTTTTTCCTTGCGGGCCAGTGCACGGAAAATACGGTATAACAACTCCCTTGTCCACACGATCTTTACCAGCTCTTTTCCTGCCTTTTCCCAGTTTTTCAATATATACTGGTGTAAGATTGTTTCTTCAGCTTTGCCGCAGAGCTGTGTCCTCCTGAGCCATATCAGCCAGTCTCCGGCGGTGGCAAGAAAATCCAGCCGCGGGTGTTCAAAACGGCTCTGTACGGAGTTGACAAAATCCAGGCACAGCGCTCCTCCGTCCAGTTCCAGCGTTTCTATGGTACGAATGAATGGACGCATGCACAAAAATATGAATAAATATTAACACCAGCAAAATATATATTGATAGTGTTAATATTATTCAAGTCGGCCGTCTTGAGTTCATACGTCAGGCGATAAAATCAGGTTGACGGTATTTCTTGGAGGGGTCATGTATGAGGTTTCGACAAATGTTGGTTCGTGTAAGACCGGAAACGTGTCATTCTGATTTACATAATTTTATGAGTAATTAATTCCGTAATTAAATCAGTAATTAATTCCATAGTCCACTGCATATTCTCTATTCAAATCTCTACGGCATTATCCTACCAGCCGGATTCGGTCATTTCATGGATGATATCAGCCGGTATCATGGTTATTCGAGGTATGGCACGTTCACGGTCCTTCGCGTTACCGGATATTTATCCTCTGCCAATCCTTTTTCGGATGTGATATTATAACCATCAGAACATAAGTCATTTCCGGTAACTCTAATTCATTTATTTAAAAAAAGCTGCGCATACACGGTTACCTTTTATCTGTCCGGGGTACTATACAATGGTATTGTGGAGTATGAAAAGTAAGAGTATGTTGGAACTGCAAGAAAGATTAATAATGGAAAAGGAAGTGGCAGCAGCAAAAGCTGAAAACAATGGGTCTCCTGTCAGTCATGATGAATTCCTGGAGCATATGTCAGGAAGCGGGGGAAGCAACCCTGTAAAGGGAAACAAAAAGAAATGGCAACACCCTGAAGTCAAAATCCTCGAAAGGCTTCCCGACGGTTTGATATTGAGTCGTAAGGCCGAATAATCGTGCCCCGGGTATCTTCAGCAACCGGGTGCAGCATTCTCTATAAAAGGGTTAATTTTTCATACATCAACATTCCGTGTGCGGGTATGGCCTGTGGGGGATGATACCGTCCCTTAAACGCCCCGCAAGACAATCAGCGGTATCAGTAATCACAGAATGTTATAAGTATTTAATCGTTCCAGTCGCTCAGACGTTGATGCTTCTATACCACCACTGTAAATAATTACTGGAATATCAACGATGGGTTCTGACCTGTCTCGGGAATGGATGCAACAGCAACTTCGTTCGACGGTGCACACACCTGTTTGCACCGGATTTCTTTTA
>JAXDBV010000078.1:0-5102 GCA_034678415.1 Bacteroidales bacterium | reverse complement strand
GGGGTGAGATTCCTGCATACAAAGTAGCCGAAGACGAAAATTACCTGGCTTTCCTGGACATCCGGCCGCTGGTGAAGGGTCATACACTTGTAATCACCAAAGAGGAAGTGGACTACCTTTTTGATGTGGATGATGATCTGCTGGCCGGTATGATCGTGTTCTCCAAGAAAGTGGCAAAAGCTATCAGGCAGGTGATTCCCTGCCGCAGGATTGGTGTGGCGGTGCTGGGGCTCGAGGTGCCGCATGCACATATCCACCTGATTCCCCTCCAGTCGGAAGATGACATCTCATTTTCCAGGCCTAAGCTCCAGCTGTCGGATGGTGAATTGAAAACCCTGGCTGAGAAGATCAGCAGGGAGGTGATCCTCTGAAGAAGGTACCTGTCACTGTATCAGGAGGAGATCCTTCCCGGGTTCTTACGGATATATTCCTTCCACGAGGGCGACCGTTGGGCGCCTGAAGGCCTTTCCTGCTGTAAAAAATGACAGAAGGCCGCGGCCAGGCCATCAGTGGCATCAAGATCACGGGGCAATTCCTTCAGCTGTAACAGTGTCTTCAGTAACCCCGCCACCTGCTCCTTCGAGGCACTTCCCTGTCCGGTTATCGACATCTTGATTTTCCTGGGAGCGTATTCAAAGATAGGTATCCCTTTTGACAGAGCGGCTGCGATGGCTACCCCCTGCGCCCTGCCCAGCTTAAGCATAGACTGCACATTCTTACCATAGAAGGGGGCTTCGATGGCCATGGCATCAGGATGGTATTCTTCAATAAGCCCCAGCGTGCGTTTGAACACCAGCATGATCTTTTCGTAGTGATCGTCAATTTTCCTCAGATTGACTACACCCAGCGTTACAGCACGGGCTTTCTTACCCGTCACCTCAATCACACCGTACCCCATTATGGTGGTTCCCGGATCAATGCCAAGTATGATGTTTGCTTTTGTCACATGAATGGAATGAAGAAGTTTATAATGCTCCGATCTCGGATTTCAGTCCATATGCACCGGCCGGTAGTTTTACCGGTGCAGATTTTCTGGTGCCGGATCCTGTGAACGATCCTGTTTGTAAAAAATATATTGCCTCTTGCAGGCATGCCTCGTGCCTGTCTCCAAAGGGTGAGGCAGGATTGTCGGGCACTTCCGAATCAACCGGTAAGCCGTTAAAGTAGTCACCGTCACCATTGGCATTCATCAACTTAAAGGTAACGGGGACGAAAGCATAATCGTCATAGAACCAGGCGTTCATCCCAACCGGTTTACCATGAGTAGGTTTACCAATGGTGATGATGTCGAGATATGGCTCCAGCCCGTTGATCAATGCTTCACTGGCGGATGCTGTGCTTTCGGAGGTGATAAGAATAAGACGGGGTAAAGCCAGCTGTACCGGAACGGGAAGGTCATAATCGTTATCAGCACCGATGAACCGTATTGTTTCATTGCTCGAGGTGTGCTTGTCGTTAAACTCCATGGTAATAAAAACCTGGTTGATCAGTGACGGGCCGGTAATCATGCTGGCCAGCTGAAGGGTGACATCGAGCCTGCCCCCTCCGTTGTACCTGAGATCAACGATAAGATCTTCCGTTCCCATCAAGCTAAAATTCTCTATTACAGTTCTTAATTCATCGATGGTGGGTTCGATGAATGCTTGTAATACAAGGTATCCTACCACCTTGTTGTTTACATGCAGGGTATCGCTGAACAGTATGGAGTTAATAGTCATGACGCGTTTGGTGAGTTTTTGGGTAATGGTTGTTCCATCCGGGCTGAGGAATTCAATCGTCCTGGATATACCCGCCCTATCGGGGCCTAGCAGCTGCTTCAGCTGTGAGGCAGTGGCGGGTGCGGTACCATCGACCGACACGATCCTCCACCCGCGGGTAATGCCAAGATCAACCAGGGGAGAGTTGCCAAAAACATAAGAGATCCATATGTTCTGATCGGTATCAAAGAAATATCCGAATCCGTAACCAATATACTCTCCTGTATTGTAGTATTGTTCAAATTCTTCCCTTGTACTGATGTAGCTCCATTTGTCGCGCGGCCTGTATAGCAGGGCTTCCAGTAAATCCTCGGCAGTTGCATAATCGTCCGTGTTAACATCGGGCATTTCCCTGTACCAGAGGTACCACTCCTTCATCAGTTCATAGAACTTGTCCCTTGCATATTCCTCCCCGGTTTTTCTATCCCGGGTACATGCGTCAAACAAAAATAACGCTGATAAAAAAAGCAGGATAAGGTATGTAATCCGTGTTCCTTTCATACAACTTGTTCAGGTTTGTTGGTTTCTCTTCTTTCTTCTTTAAACGAAATTTTCTGAAACAGGATACCTGCAACGATGATGACCAGTCCTGATACAGTAGTCAGGTAGATATGTTCTCCCAGGATGAAATGGATGAAAACGAGGGACAGGAAGGGAGCCAGGTAAACCAGTGTGCTGATGCGATCGTTCGAGGATGTGAGTTTCATTGCTTTGAGCCAGAAAAGAAAAGAGACTCCCATTTCAAATATACCTATGTAAGCCGCCGGTGCCAATGCTTTAAAAGTTAAGGGATGAAGTTGTCCGGTCAGCAGGCATACAATGAAAATATACAGGGTGGCAAACATGAAGTTGATAAACAGCTTGCTCTCTTCATTCCTGGTGTCTTTCACATTAAAGATCCAGTAGAGGGACCAGACGAGTGAGCTGCCCACTGCCAGGACAAGACCCGGCGTACTGGAATGTCTTATGCTGAACAGGTCCCCCTGTGAAGCAATGAGCCAAACCCCGGTGAAACCCATGAACAAGGCCACATAACTTTTGTATCTTACCTTTTGCCCCAGCAAAGGGACGGAGAGAAACACCAGCACAATAGGCCAGATCATGTTCACGGGCTGGGCTACCTGTGCCGGCAGCAACGAATACGCTTTGAAAAGTATGACATAATACAAGAAGGGATTCAGGAACCCGAGGAAGGCGGAGGACAGGCAGTGACGCCAGCGGATATTCAGTAATTCCTGCCATCTGCCCTGAAACACGATAAACAGGAAGTAAACCAGCCAGGAAAAGAAGGATGAATACAAAACCAGTTCAAGGAACCCCAGGTTCCTCAGGCCGATCTTGAAAGCTGTGGCTACCGTGGACCAGAAGAAAATCGCCAGTCCGGCATACAAATAAGCCCTTCCTTGTTGCTGTATCCTGCTCATGAGATGGCTCGGGTTTATCATTGCATAGCGGCAAGGATTGTTTTCCTGTATGTTTCCATCACCGGCAGGTATTTGCTAAAATTCCCCATATGGAATTCAACTACCTTCAGGCTGTTCTTTAGCCTCTCCCTCATGTCCCTCACCAGTTCGGCCTCCTGTGAAAAACGAAGGGAGAAATCGTTTTCACTGACCAGGTCTTTCTTTATTTCGTCAATGAAAATGAGCAGACTGTTTTCAAGGTAGGAAATTTCCTTCTGCAGGTCAATACATCCTTCCTTGCATTCCACCAGCACCTCATACGCCTGCCGGTAAGCCGGTAGTATCACTGCCATTCTGAGATCATGGATGGTGTCGAACGAGCCCTGTTCAATCAGTTCATGGTATTCCTCGAGTGCGGTGATGCTGGTGAAAAGTTCGTTCATCCGGTCGGCAGACAGGATTATACGCATGTCATTGACCTCGTCCAGCAGGTTTTCGACAATGACCACCTTTGCATTTTCAGGTTTTTTCTTACATGCACTGGTAAACCACAAAAGAATGACCGGCAGGATAGCCAGCAGGATAACCAGCCTGTAGCTTCGCGGGGTATGAATAAACCTGTAACGGTTCATTTCAACGTCGGACTATTTTTTCGAACCCGGTGTAGGGTTTGAGTGCTTCAGGTATAAGGATCCCGTCGGGGGTCTGGTTGTTTTCCATAAGAGCGGCGACAATTCTGGGAAGGGCCAGAGCGCTTCCGTTAAGGGTATGAGCCAGCCTGTTTTTTTTATTGCCGGCTTCCCTGAACCGTAGTTTCAGGCGGTTAGCCTGGAACGCTTCAAAGTTTGAGACCGAGCTCACCTCGAGCCATTTATCCTGTGCAGCGGCATAGACCTCAAAATCGTATGTCAGGGCTGATGTGAAACTCATGTCACCGCCACAAAGCTTGACGATGCGGTATGGCAGTTCGAGCTTATGCACCAGCGATTCCACATGGTTCACCATCTCTTCCAGGGCCTGGTAGGAATGATCAGGATGGGCTATCTGAACGATCTCCACCTTGTCGAACTGGTGTACCCGGTTTAGTCCCCGCACTTCCTTGCCGTACGATCCCGCTTCTCTCCGGAAACATGGGGTATAGGCCATGTTTTTCAGCGGGAAGTCGGAGTCATTCAGTATCGTATCCCTGTAGATATTGGTTACCGGTACTTCTGCCGTGGGTATAAGGTAAAATCTGTCGACGGGTACAACATACATCTGTCCCTCTTTATCAGGCAACTGTCCCGTCCCGAATCCGGAGTCTTCGTTCACCATGATAGGGGGCAGGATCTCCAGGTAGCCGGCCTTTTCCCCCTCGTCGAGGAAGAAGTTGATGAGGGCGCGTTCCAGGCGGGCTCCTTGACCTTTAAATACGGGAAAGCCTGCACCGGTGAGCTTATTCCCGAGGTCAAAATCGAGGATATCATAGTGTTTACCCAGGTCCCAGTGTGGCAGCCAGCCAGGCTGCCGTACCGGCATCTTACCACCCGACCGTACCACCACATTGTCTTCATGTCCTTTTCCAGGAGGGACGGATTCGTGGGGCAGGTTCGGAAGCTCAATAATACGGGCGTCAAGCGCCGATTCTGCCTCGGCCGACTTTTTCTGCAACTCCTTTATCTGTTCCTTGAGGCTGGCCGTTGCATCCTTCAGCCGTAATGCCTCGGCGTTATTACCGGCCTTGATATGATCACCAATCTGCCGTGAAAGGGCGTTCATCTCCGCCAGTTTCTCGTCGGTCTGATGCTGCAACTGCCGGCGGCTCTGGTCAAGAGCGGTGATCTGATCGATGATGACCCGTGCGTCGAAGTTCTTTACCTGCAAACGCCGGATCACCAGTTCCCTGTCTTCCTGGATCAGTTTAAGTGGTAACATAGGAGTGAGATTAACCTGTATAGTATTT
>JAXDBV010000077.1:0-7982 GCA_034678415.1 Bacteroidales bacterium | reverse complement strand
TTTGAGTGGAAGCACCTGCACGCTTACCTGTTCCTGAAGGCTGCCTTCCAAAAGGCCGGCGAGGGTGTCCCCCGGTTCAAGAAATTCATCCGAGGAGCCAAGATCGATGCGGATGGCTTTTGTTCCCATAAGGTCGGCACTGAAAATCTGTGCTACCGAATTTCTGGGAATATCAAATGTTTTCTCGAGCCAGATCTTTACTGTCAGCCGACCGGATGTGTCATCCGTGAAATAGATACGGCTGACCTGTCCCACCTTATACCCGTTGATCAGCACCGGGTTTGATTCTGACAATCCGCCGATCTTATCATATACAACGGTGTATTCCGTCACCGGCTTCAGTATATTTCTTCCCTTCAGGTAACCATAACCCCATATGAAGGATGCTATCATAAGGACGACAAAGAATCCGATCTTTACTTCACGTGTTATTTTCATTGTAGCTGTTTTATTGACCTGTTTCTTTTAATGCTTCTTTCAGAGGTACCAGATGATGATTTCTGGCGGCCACGATAAAGGCATCGGGATAGGTTTTCTTAACGATGTTGCTGTAGCTGACAATCTCATCAAACGTGGCGGCGTCGCCCACGGCATACTTGTAGATTCCGTTCACCACGAACTCCTCCACATAATCGAATCCTTTAAAAATGTCAGAATCCAGCGGTAACTGACGGCTCGATGCAGTGATCTGCACTTTGAAACGGATGCTGTTCTGCTGTTTTACTGCTGCCTGAGCTGAGGCAAGCTGTATCCGGTTCTCCATATTGTGCTTGTAGTCCCTGAACGCACGAAAGATCGCTGAAGCCAGCAGGTCCTGTCCGTGCTCTGTCCTCAGGAATTCTTCTTCATTGGCATTGGATATATATCCCGTTTCGATCAGCACGCTTGGCATGGTGGTTTGCCAGAGCACAAGGAATCCAGCCTGGCGGACTCCCCTGTCGATGCGCCTGGCCCTTTCCCGGAACTGGTCCTGCACATGCGTGGCAAACTGCAGGCTCTGCTCCAGATGTGTGTTCTGTAGAAAATTGAATATGATAAACGATTCGGATGAGGCGGGATCATATCCCGCGTATTTGCTCGTGTAGTCCTCTTCATAAGTGATCACCGCGTTCTCCTTCATTGCTACCTCAAGGTTCATCTCATTGGTATGAAGGCCCATGGCATAGGTTTCGGCTCCGTAAGCTTTTGCATTCTTGTTCCAGTTGGCATGGATGGATATGAACAGGTCAGCCTTGTTCTCATTGGCAATCTGGGCTCTTCTTTCCAGAGGGATAAATTCATCGGTCGCACGCGTGTAAATCACCTTTACATCAGGTATGTTCTCCTGTATATACTTGCCGGTCTTAAGGGCAATCGCCAACACGATATCCTTTTCCTTTGCCTTTTTCCCCAGGGCTCCGGGATCTTTGCCTCCGTGACCCGCATCAATCACCACCGTTTGTATCTTGTACGGCTCCTCACCATATGCTCCCGCGGTCCAGTGGAAAAGACAGATAAGTATTGCAAGATTTATAGGGAAACTTCGTTTAATGATAGTCGGCGGTTCCATAGTCTTTACAGGAAACGGTTCTGTAAATTTTGATTAGCTTTGACGTCGTTATTATAACTTATACAATACAAAATTAGTATAAAACATTGCATTCGCGTCCAGGTAAAAAAGTTTTTCTGATTTCCCTGTTCCTTACCCTGGCAGTGCACCTGGATGGGCAGGTCAGACCTCTTTTACCCGATACGGTCGTCAGCCTGCCTCCCCAATCCGATTCCCTGATCCTCCAGCAGGATACAATGTTGACCGATACTACGGTCAAGCAACGCGAGGCGATCGATGCGCCTGTTGATTACCAGGCTGCCGATTCAATGGAAATTGATCCTGTGGCACAGAAAGTATACCTGTATGGCGATGCCAACGTAAAATACAAGAATATTGAACTTACCGCCGATTATATAGAATTTGACATGAGCAGGGACGAAGTGTATGCCACCGGTCTGCCCGACAGCACAGGTACGGTGGCCGGTAACCCGGTATTCTCCGAAGGCGGTGATTCGTATGAATCGAAAATCCTACGCTATAACTTCAGGACAAAAAAGGGCTATATCCAACAGGTCAAGACTGAAGAGGAGGGGGGATATCTTCATAGTGAGAAAACAAAAAAACAGCCCGACGGAGGCATTGACATAAAGGATGGTAAATATACCTCCTGTGATGCCGATGACCCGCATTATTACGTGGCGCTCACCAAGGCAAAGGTGTTGCCCAGGAACAAAATCGTCTCGGGGCCTGCGTACCTTGTCATAGCCGATATCCCCCTGCCATTGGTTCTCCCTTTCGGCTTCTTTCCCAATAAAAAGGGTCAGGCTTCCGGCATCCTCATCCCCGAATATGGTGAAGAAATGAACAGGGGATTCTTCCTGCGTAACGGAGGATACTACCTGGCACTGGGCAAGTACTTTGACCTCCGTATGACGGGTGATATTTACACCAAGGGTACATGGGGACTGAGGCTGGGATCACAGTATATCAAGAAGTATAAGTTCTCCGGCAATCTCGACCTCAGGTATTACAAGAATGTGGCGGGTGATAAGGATTTTGGAACGGATGTTGCCAGTCGTGACTATTCCATCTCCTGGAGTCATCGGCAGGATGCAAAATCCACACCGAACAGTTCCTTCTCGGCCAATGTGAACATGAGTTCCAGCTCATACGACCGTAACCACAGTTTCTCTACCGAGAGTTATCTTACCAACACCAAATCGTCGAGCATCTCCTTCAGCAAACGGTGGCCCGACACTCCTTTCAACCTGTCAGGAAGCCTGAACCATCAGCAAAACAGCTTGAATAAGAGCGTTACCCTTGGCCTTCCCAAGCTGGCCTTTAACATGAGCAGGATTTATCCCTTCAGAAGCAGAAAAAGAGCCGGCAACACACGCTGGTATGATAATATCGAATTCAGCTACTCGGCAAGGATGGAAAACACAATTTATACCAATGACTCTCTCTTTCTAACCAGAGATATGTTTAACGATATGAAGAACGGATTCCAGCATTCCATTCCCCTTTCGTTTCCGATCCGTCCATTCAATAATTTTACCATCAACCCTAACCTTTCATATAGCGGTGTACTGTATACCGAATCGTTGGAATACCGGTGGAACCCGACATACATCAATCCTCTGACCAATGCCTATGGTAAGGTGGATACCATACGGCACAAGGGACTGAAATATGCCCATGCCTTCCAGCCATCTCTCAGCGTTTCGTTCAATCCGCGGATATACGGAATGTTTCAGTTTACCAGGCCCGACGCAAAGATACAGGTGATCCGGCATGTAATGCAACCTTCGGTCAGTATGAGCCTTACGCCTGATATGCGCGATATCACACCCGACTACTATGATACCGTACAAACCAATGCCGAAGGTACCAGATACAAGGTTTACTCTATATTTGAAGAGGGGATCTTTGGCACTCCCATTTCCTCATCCGGCAAGAGCGGAACCGTGAGCTTTTCACTGAATAACATTGTTGAGATGAAGGTGCGCAGCGCCCGCGATACATCGGATGAGCTGAAGAAGGTTAAGCTGCTGGAGAGTGTAAACTTCTCAACCAGTTATAACATATTCGCCGATTCATTGAAATGGTCGGGTATCAATATCAGTGGGCGGACAAACCTGTTTAATAAAATCAATATATCCTTTGGCGGATTCATGGACTTTTATGCCCTTAACCAGACCGGTACCAGGATTAATACCTTTCAGTGGTCGGTAAACAGGAGGATGGGGAGGCTTACCAGGGCTTTCCTCTCCCTCGACATGTCGTTGAATTCACAAGCCAAGTCGGCTTCTGCGGGTGCCGTACAGGCCCGCCCTGCAGGTGACATGGCAGCAGGATCGGAGATGGAAGAAGAACAGGCCGTCCGTCCCCCCATGAGGGGTGGTACGCCCGTTGATGATTATGTCGATTTCACCGTGCCCTGGAACGTGAGTTTGCGATACAACCTGAACTATTCGAAAGCCAGATTCACAGGGGATGTAACCCAAACCCTCAGTATGTCGGGTAACATCAGCCTTACCCCCAAATGGAAGATATCTGTATCATCAGGGTGGGATTTCGTGAACAATAAGCTTACCTACACATCTTTTAACCTGCACAGGGACCTGCATTGCTGGGAAATGAGCTTCTCCTGGATCCCGATCGGGTATCATCAGAGCTACACCTTTCGCATCAATGTCCTGTCGGCCATACTGCGCGACCTGAAATATGAAAGACGCAAGAGCTGGTACGACCGCTAAACCGGATAACCAATCATTACGATACATACAGATGAAAAAAGTAATTTTAACCAGTGAAGCCCCAGCGGCTGTTGGGCCTTACAGCCAGGCTATTGAAGTCAACGGTGTTCTCTTTATCTCCGGACAATTAGGCATTGATCCCTCCCTGGGAAAAATGGTGGAGGGCGGCATAAAGGAACAGACAGCCCGGGTGATGAAAAACATCGGTGCTATCCTGAAGGCTGCCGGATATACCTATGCCCATGTGGTAAAGTCAACCTGCCTGTTGCGTAATATGGATGATTTTGCTGCCATGAATGAGGTGTATGTCGGTTTTTATCCCGAAAATCCGCCGGCACGTGCTGCTTACCAGGTCTCGGCACTGCCGCTGAACGCCCTGGTTGAAATAGAAACAATTGCAGTCAAATGAAGAGAGTAGCCTTCTTACAGGCTTCCCTTCACAATGCTTTTTGTATACGTTGCTGCAATACGGTTATGGATCGTGCAGGATGAACCTAAAGGTATGCTGTCTTGCTGGGCAGGGAAGGGCTGGAAAAAGATATGGTCCGGGTTTATACTGAGACCACCTCGAAGCTGATGGTAACGCTCACATCCCTGTAAAGACGTACGTCAGCCTTATATGTTCCAACCTCCTTGATGGGATCCTCATGTATGGTGATCGTCTTGCGGTCTACATCGAATCCTTTCTCCTTCAGCGCCTCGGCAAGCTGTATCGTGTTCACCGATCCGAATATTTTTCCTTTCGAGCTTGTCTTTGCCCCGATGGTAAGGGTTACCTGTTCCAGTTTTCCTGCCAGCTCAACCGCCTCGTTCCTGATCTTTTCCTCCTTATGTGCGCGTTGACGCGTGTTCTCTGCCAACACCTTCTTGGCCGATTCTGTGGCAGGTATTGCCAATCCTTTGGGAATGAGATAATTCCACCCATATCCCTTGCTTACGGATAGGATATCATCCTTGTGCCCCAGGTTAGCTACATCCTGTAAAAGTATGATTTCCATGACCTGTTCTCCTCCGGATTATTTTAATAAATCGGTTACATACGGGAGCAAGGCAAGGTGCCTTGCCCGTTTCACGGCTTGCGACACTTTCCTCTGGTATTTGAGCGATGTGCCGGTGATACGGCGCGGAAGGATTTTCCCCTGCTCATTGAGAAACCTCTTGAGAAACTCAGGGTCCTTGTAATCGACATACTTTATTCGGTTTTTCTTGAACCGGCAAAACTTCTTTTTCCTTACCTCAACGGTTGGAGGTGTCAGGTATCTGATTTCTGATTGGTTCTGTGCCATTGCTTACTCCTCCTCTGCTGTTTTTGCCTGTTTCCTCTTCTTTTCCGCGTATTCAACGGCATACTTTTCCATTTTAATTGTCTGAAAACGGATGATGCGTTCATCACGCCGGTACTCGATCTCCAGCTTATCCACCAGATCTCCTTCAGACAAGAATTCAATCAGGTAGTAAAAGCCCGTGGATTTTTTCTCTATTGGGTACGCCAGCTTTCTCAGTCCCCAGTTCTCCTCGTGAACAATCTCACCACTCTGATCGGTCACGATCTTTTTGAATTTTACGACCGCTTCCTTCATCTGCTGGTCAGATAAAACGGGAGTTGCAATGAAAACGGTCTCGTAATGATTCGGCATAAAGGTCTTTCTTTTATGATCATTTGATTTGGCTCGCAAAAATAGAAATTATTTGTTATTAATCAAACCGGAGAAAATAAAAAAATAAGGATTCATACATATTTGAAGCCACAGGGGCAGGTGAAATGGTCGGCCCGGGAAGGATGAAGGCGGAACCGGTGAAGCCGCACTACCCTGGCCATTTTTAATGAAAAGGTGCAGCAGGCCGCAGATCCGTCAGAAAAGCAATGATATGTTCAATCCCTCAAACCGGTGGTATGGCTATAAAGACGTTTACAGAAATATTCCATATATCAACGTAAATAAGGCGGAATGCAAAAAATACAAAATATAACGGGGCGCTTTCTCGTACCTGTCGTCAGGTCAGGAAGGGACATGCAGGCACAAGGGGACGGTCACCTGCGGGCCCATCGTCTGCAACCTGCTCTCCTGAGGTTATTTACAGACCCTTCCTTTATCCTCCAGCGGCCGGCTCCAGGCATGCAATTTCTTATATCTGAATTCGTTGATAAATTTCCGGCACTGCCATGCTTCCTTTGCAGAAATCCATTAATTTTGATCATCTGATCCGGGTACATTATGGAATGTATTACCGGGTATCCTAACGTATTAACAGATAATGATCATGAGCGGATTTATCGTATCGGCAAGAAAGTACAGGCCTGAAACATTCGACACAGTGATAGGTCAGGATACCATCACCAGGACACTGAAAAATGCGATCCGGAACAAACAGCTGGCACACGCCTACCTTTTCTGTGGTCCAAGGGGGGTGGGGAAGACCACCTGTGCAAGGATCTTTGCCAAAACCATCAACTGCCTGAATATCACCGCGGAAACCGAAGCCTGCAATCAGTGTGAGAGCTGCGCCTCGTTCAAGGACTCGAGATCATTTAATATCCATGAACTCGATGCCGCTTCCAACAGCTCCGTTGACGATATACGGAGCCTGACCGACCAGGTGAGGATCCCCCCGCAGATCGGCAAATACAGCATATACATCATCGATGAAGTACACCAGCTCTCCTCCTTCGCCTTCAACGCCTTCCTCAAAACGCTGGAAGAACCTCCCAATCATGCCATCTTCATTCTTGCCACTACACAGAAGGAAAAAGTAATTCCTACCGTACTGTCGCGTTGCCAGATATTTGATTTCCACAGGATCAAGGTGACCGATATCGTTAATCACCTGTCATATGTGGCCTCCAGTGAAGGGGTGAAAGCCGGACCAGACGTGCTGAGTATCATTGCACAGAAAGCCGATGGCGCCATGCGTGACGCCCTTTCCATCTTCGACCAGATCGTCAGTTATTCTGGGAAGGAACTCAGCTATGCACAGATCATTGAGAGCCTGAACGTGCTTGATTACGAGTACTATTTCCGGATGACATCCCTGTTTTTGGAAGGGAATGTGGCGGATACCCTCGTCCTCTTTAACGAAATCATGGAAAAGGGATTCGACCCGCATACATTTCTCAATGGTCTAAGCCGCCATATCCGCGACCTCCTCGTATGCCGCGACCCTGCCACCATAGTCCTTCTCGATGTTGCCGACAGCGTCCGTGAACGCTACCTGCAGCAGTCCGCCGCCGCCTCCGCCGAGTTCCTCTTCCTTGCCCTTGAGGTGGTAAACCAGTTCGACATCCATTTCAGGAATAGCCGCAATCAACGGCTTCATACCGAGCTGGCCCTCATCAGGCTGTGCCGCCTGATAAACCCGTCGGGGACGGCTACGGAAAAAAAAAACCCTGATGTACAAGATCCCGGGGAAGCCGCCCGCTCCGAACGTAAAAAAACGCCGGCATATTCCGAAGGCAACACCCCTTCCGATACAGTGGCCGAGACTACCTCAGGAAAACAGGAAAGGGAGAAAAAACAACCGGCTGATCAAAAACCAAAAGTCAAAACCAGAACCACCACCCCTTCGATAAAACAAGTACTGAAGGGGATGCTCGAGGAAAAAAATCAGGCAGGAGAGATACCTGATGAACCTGAGAAAAATACAAGCACGGACGGCGCAAACAAAGTATTCACCGCTGAGGACCTGGAAACATG
>JAXDBV010000076.1:0-4746 GCA_034678415.1 Bacteroidales bacterium | reverse complement strand
TGTGCTATTACTTTATTTGCAAGACCGCGATCAATAAGTTGAGCAATTTGACTGAAAATAGTTAACTTTGTCATATAATTAAGAATTAAGATTTTTGGCGAAATCTTAAAAGTAAGAATCCTGCTCTTAAAGGGCAGGATTTTTAGTGTATTTCTTAAACGTTTTGGACGGATGTGAATTTATTCCGTAATTTATTCATGAATTAATTACGTAAATAGTCTTGTTGCATGCACTGCCGGCAGCGGGGGAATGTCACCTCCGGTTGATATTAAAACCGTAAATGTCAATATTGAATATGAATTCCAGGGTGGTTCTCCCTTCATCAGGGATATAGCAAATTCTGGCTCCGGAGCGGATGGGGTAGGGAAGCCTGAAAAGGTGGTAGTCGATGCTCAGGCTTCCTCCGAGGGAGACCATCCGGTGCCGAGTATATCCGGCACCGGTATTGGGCCGGTACTGATTCAGGGCAGCATCGGTAAAGAGGCTTCCCTGTAACCGTTTGATGAACAGAAGACTGCTAAGCCTGATGTCGGGGTAGGCGATGGGGAAGGCATAATCGGCAGAAAGGATGTCCAGTTTCTCCGAAATTTCCTGGGGATATCCTCTCGGGAAAGGGAGGTCTCTGGTGAAGGCAGGTTTTTCAAGGTTCTGGCGTTGTATACCCCCTTCAAGCCTCAGGCTGTGATGCCTGAATAATCCTGGAGTGAACACGACACCTTTCAGGGTGTAGGAAGGATTAAACGAACCTTTTTCGAAGGGAACAAACGAGTAACTGAGGTCAATGATCCGCCCCCAGCGGGGTGCCAGATCCCTGGCAGATGTTTTTTCCAGGCTGTAGGTATATAATCTTAGCTGGGTTTTGATGATATTACGGTCAAATATCGTGTCGTGGGTTTCTGCACTCTTCTCCCTGTCGTAGAAGGTATAATTGGAAAAGGTAAAATCCGTTACTGGAATGATAGCCCTGTTGAAACGGTTCCTGGTAAGGTTCAGGGGGAGATAGATATTGGCGTTGAACTCCCTGTTCCTCAGGGGCATCATCTCAGGCAGCTGGATCCTGCCGGGCTTAATGATGACGGGTGGGCCGCCATACCTGTAGCTCAGGTCGACCACAGGTAACCATCCCTTATAGACAAAGTGGGTATAGAAATAATGATCCTGGTTGCGATAGGCATAGCCGATGGTTGTCAGGGCCGTGCTAAGGTTATCCTGCGAGAGAAACGTCACCCCCGGAGCAATATCAGGGTCGGAAAAGTCAAAAGCATCGAGGTCGAAATAAAAGGGCATCCAGCTATGCAGGTTAAAAAGATGGGTCAGTCGCCGGTATCGTCGGGTTGGATAAACGGTATGCGGTACGTTCCCGGTCAGCAGGGGGCCTTTCTCCTGGTCAGACAAATCCTTGTCGAATCCCCGGGAATGGTCTGTCAGTGTATTGAGGGGCAGCCAGCTGCCGGGATCAAGATGTATTTCGGCGATATCGAATCCCTGGGAGGTATAGTCGGAGTATACCAGCCGGTGGGTCTGTGGGTTCACTTCGGGATCGAATGCCCCGAAGCGTGAGGAGGTTACCCTGGCAACCTGTCCCGTAACGGTATCCAGCGCATAGATATTCTCTATACCGGAGAATGATCCCTGGAAAAAGATATGGTTACGGTAAATGACGGGTTTGGAGATATCATGGAATGATGCATCCATCAGGTATTTCCATTCGCCCGATTCCGGCTTTAGCCACAGGATGCCTTTACCGTTATTGTTGAGGAAGATCGCGACAATGTACTTCCCGTCTTCCGACCAGGAGGGGTACTGGATGAAGGCGTTATCCGGCACGGGAAATTCCATCAGAAGCTTTCCTGTTAACCGGTCGAGGAGGGCGAGTGAATAATCGTTCTGCAGGGATATTTTCACCACCGCTATGGTGGAGAGGTCGTTGGAGAGGGCGGGGGCGAAGTACCGGGAACGGGTACCAACAGTCGTTTCCTGGCGACTGTTCAGATCCAGCATTTTTACTACCGAATAGCTGCGGTTTCCCCAGCGCACATCGGGTATCCATTCATCCCATACTATAATGTTTCCCCCGGCACTGATTCTTCCGGAACCGGAGTAGCCCGGTTGCCATATTCTCGTCTCACTGCCGGTGCTGTCAATCACCACATACTCATTGATCTGGTCAATGCCTGACTTCAGGGCTATGATCCTGCCGTTGCTGATGACCTGTGGGTAACGGTACGAGGTGTAGGTATTGTTCTTCCTCGGGCTTATGGTACAGGAGGGGGTAAATGATTCAACCTCGTCCTGTTGTTGCCAGCGCTCGTGCAGTGCAGTAAACGTGGCATCAAACATTTGTCGCTTGTTAAAACCGGTTTGTTTTTTCAGCGAAAAATGGACCGGGTTGATGAGGTAAGGATTACGTGCAGTGTAGGAAAGAATGTTGTCCCAGAGCGAATTGCCATAACGGCTTTGCGAATAAGCGACCATCTGGTATCCAAACTGGTAATAATCCGGGACGTATTTTCTGTACGACCCGAGGACGGACTCATCATAGGTAAAGAACCTTTTTCCGCTGAGTGCCTGTGTACGCAGCTCCATTTCAAAGGAGGGGAGGCGTCCGCGGCCTGAGTGTGACAACATGGTTTCGTTGAGTGTGGCATCCCCTTCGAGGAACCACATGGAGAGGGTGCTTGATAATGCACCGGGCAACTGTTGTCCAAGCAGGTAACTGAAAAGCCGGGTTATTCCCTGGTTCAGCTTATCTACCTGCACCACATGCCTGAACTCATGTATGGTGAGCTGTTCCAGCCATTCGTGAGGGTAGATATCCTGGGGAGGAGTGGTAAAAAGCTCCATCCTTTTGGGTGCCCAAGACACAAAACCGTTCGACTCGGAAGAATGGTTGTGAAGAATAACCGGTATCCGTGAAGGTTTCCAGTTCAGGGAATACGAGCCTGCATCGTATACATATTCCAGCAGGTTAGTTATACGTTGCGCCTGACGGGAAAAACTATCGGGAAAGATTACCTGGAACCGGGGTGTGTTTATCTGTTGCCACCGGACGGATGCCGGGTCCTGTCCTTTCTCAAAATACTGTGCATGCAAGATAAGAGGGACTAGGTTGAAGGAAACGGCTGTCACGAATCTCTTGAAACAAGCTGTCATCCCCTGGCATTTATTTTTCAGTGACCTGAAATGTTGAAACGGTAGCCTTCCTGTTTCAGGAAGCCGGCAATTTTTTCGCGGAAATCGCCCTGGATCAGTATTTCGCCATCCTTAACTGAGCCGCCGGCAGCACAGAGTGTCTTTATTTTTTTTGCCAGCTGTTCAAGATCGGCTGTATTCCCGGTAAATCCCGTGATAAGGGTGGCTGTTTTTCCTTTCCTGCCTTTGCGTTCGATCCGTATTGACAGGTGCTGCTGACCGGGTGGAAGGGTGGGGGAGTCAGCCGGCCGATCGTACCTGTATTCATATTCGGGATTGGTACTATATACAATATCCACCCTCCGCCTCCGTTGGTTTCTGTTCATGTACTTATCCCCGTTGGTTTACGGCTCAGGGCAACCACTGTAACCCTGAGTCTGAGTGGGCTAAATTAATTATTATTTTACATTGTCAATTTCTACGGTGAATAAAAAACATTAATTTCGTCGGATAATCATTTGTGATCTGCAGCATGGAAAAAAACTTTCGCACGCTCAACAGCATCATGGGCTGGATCGTATTTTGCATCGCCATCGTTACGTACCTGATGACCCTTGAGCCGACGGTAAGTTTCTGGGACTGTGGTGAATTTATCGCCTCATCGTATAAGCTTGAAGTGGGTCATCCTCCCGGTGCACCGTTATGGCTTATGCTGGGACGATTCTTTTCCCTGTTTGCAGGGAATAATACAGCAGAGGTGGCAAGGATGATTAACTCCCTCTCCGCTTTTGCCAGTGCATTCACCATTTTGTTCCTGTTCTGGAGCATCACGCATCTGGCAAGGAAAATCATTGTCCGCAACGGGGAAATGAGCCGTGGCCGTATGATAGCTATCCTGGGCAGCGGTGTGGTTGGGGCATTAGCCTATGCTTTTTCCGACACGTTTTGGTTTTCAGCGGTGGAAGCGGAGGTGTATGGTACCTCTTCTCTGTTCACTGCCGTGGTGTTCTGGGCTGTGTTGAAATGGGAGGCAGCCGCTGATCAGCCGGGTGCCAGCCGATGGCTCATCCTTATTGCCTATCTTATGGGTCTTTCTATCGGCGTACATCTGCTCAACCTGCTGGCGAGACCCGCCATCGTATTCGTGTATTATTTCAAGCGGTATCCGTTAACCCGCAAGGGGATCTTCTATACCACACTGGTCTCGATTCTTATTCTGGGAGTACTGGTTTATATTATCATACCGGGTGTGGCTCAAGCGGCTACCTGGTTTGAACTGGCTTTTGTAAACGGTCTGGGCCTGCCCTATAATTCCGGACTATACTTTTACATTATCTTCATCATTGCCCTTCTCGCAGCCGGATTGTATTATACCCACAAACAAAGAAAAGTACTGGCGAATACAATCATTCTGTGCCTGACGGTCATCATGATCGGCTACTCGTCCTTCGCACTGATTATGATCCGTTCGGCAGCCAATCCTCCGATGGATGAAAACAATCCGGAAGATGTATTCAAGCTTGTATATTACCTGAACCGTGAGCAGTATGGTGACCGTCCCCTGATGTACGGTCAATACTATAATGCCCCGGTCATTGATGTAAAGGAAACATC
>JAXDBV010000075.1:0-14023 GCA_034678415.1 Bacteroidales bacterium | reverse complement strand
TATACCACAACTGATCCCTGCACCTTGATAAAATCTGGCTGTCTTCCACACTGTTCATGATATACAGTATACCAAGTACCCTGGCAAGAAACAGCACTGTTGCACCCAGGGCCAGGTTCTGAAGGCTCAGGATCGATTCCAGTCCATGGGTCGGGGTTTCCCATCGTGATTGGTTCATCTCGTTCACCGAGAATTCCGAACCGGTGAAGAAGGTTCCCACGGCAACACCAATGAGGAATGTGCCTATGGCTCCGTTGATGAAAAGGAAGACCTCGTATGTCCTGCTGCCAAACAGGTTGTTCGGCTTGGACCGGTATTCATAAGCAATAGCCTGTATCACGAAGCAGAAGAGGATGATCATCCACAGCCAGTATGCACCGCCAAAGCTGGTAGCATAAAACAAGGGAAATGAGGCAAAGAAAGCTCCTCCGAAGGTGACTAAGGTGGTGAAGGTGAACTCCCATTTTCTTCCGAGGGTGTTCACGATCTTGGTTCGTTGGAGTTCAGTGCGGCCGAGCGTATAGATCAGTGTCTGCCCGCCCTGAACAAACATAAGGAATACCAGGAAGCTGGCCAGCAGTGAGATGATCACCCACCAGTATTCCTGCAGAAAGGTATATGTTATGGCAACGGTCATTTTATTTCCCTCCTTCCTCCTTTGGTCCTAATTTGATTTGTTTCAGGGTAATCATGATCTCAGCCACCAGCAGAGCAGTAAATGTGGCGGCAAAGAGCCAGAAGGTGATCTGCACCGTGGTGGTATTGATATGTGAAACGGCAGCCATGGTGGGCAGTATATCCTGGATCACCCAGGGCTGACGCCCCATCTCTGCCAGCACCCATCCCGACTGGCTGGCAAGATAAGCCAGCGGTATGGTCCATACGGCTATCCACAAGAACCATTTCTTGTTATCAAGCCTGTTCCTTACCGACCAGATAAGCGACAAGACGAAGAGGAGAAGGAAAAAGAATCCGAGGATTACCATGATGTGAAAGGAATAAAAGGCGGCAGGTATGCTGGGTATGATACGGTGGGGCTCGTCGCCCGTAAAATAACCATATCCAAAGTATTTAAAGTACTGGTCAGCCCACGCGGGGTCACTGAATTTTGCCTTCAGCTCCTGGTAAGATGCTTCATCCCTGCCTTTTGCCTCCTTCATCTGTTTGAGTGTTTCTATAGCCACGGAACCTCTTTCCACTTTTTCTCTGAATGACAGGATACCCTGTTGGGGATTGCCGTCGATCAGATCCTTTACTCCCGGGACATACCCGTCTGGGGAACGGTGTACAAGCAGTGAGAGCATACCGGGAATTTCGAATTTAAACACAAACCTGCGGTTAATGTAGTCAATACCTTCCTGCCTGCCCGACAACACACCGAAGGCGACCAGGGGTGCACGTGTTCTACCTTCGTTCAGCGCTTCCATGGCAGCAAATTTCATGGGCTGATACCGGGCAATATCCCGGGCAGAGGTGTCCCCCGTTCCGATAAGGTTAATACAGGAAATGAGCCCGAAGACCGATGCAACAATAATGCTTCGTTTGGCAAACAGGAGTTCCCTTCGCTTAAGGAGGAACCAGGAACTGATTCCAATCACTGCAAGGGATGCCAGCACAAAACCTGATGAGATGGTATGAAGAAACTTGGCCACGGCGGTTGGAGAAAACAGCACAGCCCAGAAATCCAGCATTTCATTCCTGGCTGTTTCAGGATTGAAGTGCATCCCGGCAGGGTTCTGCATCCAGGCATTGGCCACGAGGATCCACAGCGCCGACAGGTTAGCGCCAATAGCCGTCAGCCAGGTAGCCGTGAGATGAAATCTCTTGCTCACCTTATTCCACCCGAAAAACATCACCGCTATGAAGGTGGCTTCGAGGAAAAAGGCCATGATACCTTCAATGGCCAGCGGCGCACCAAAAATATCTCCCACAAACCAGGAATAGTTCGACCAGTTGGTTCCGAACTCGAACTCAAGAATGATACCGGTAGCCACACCAATGGCAAAGTTGATCCCGAAAATGGTCATCCAGAACTTGGTAGTTTTTTTCCAGAAAAGATCGCCGGTCTTAACATAAATAGACTCCATGATTGCCACGATAAATGACAACCCCAGAGTGAGGGGCACAAACAACCAGTGATACATGGCCGTAAGCGCAAACTGCCCCCTCGACCAGTCGACAAGCGACATGTCAAGATTCTCAATCATTATTGTCGTGTTTTGATGTTGTCAGTTGTTCGATAACATACTCACTCCGTTCCGCATCACTGGCAAAGGACGAACGGAGAAAATCGCGGAAGAAAAACAGCTTCAGCACCGCAAAGAAGATGAACAGCTTCACCAGAATGATGATCCACAGCTGCTTACCCACCGTCATGGAACGAAATCCATCCAGGTAAAAGTAGAAAATCTTCTCAAACAGGTTATTTCCCCTTAGGCTCATACCGGGATGGATTATTGTTGTTTAAAAATACAAAAATTGTGATGCAAAAAATACTTTATCCAACAGATTAAACAGGATTATCAATAGTAAGGAATACCATACCTGGAAATCACATTCTCCAGTCATGGATAGTGATGATCAAACATTACGGTTCACTTGTCGGTGAACACATACTGATCATTCGATACTTTCGGTAATCTTTTTAACCAGTTTATACTGGCTGAAGAATTCTTTACCAAGCACTCTGATGACGGTGTATACCGGCACGGCAAGGATCATACCGGGGATGCCTGCCAGGCTTCCCGCAATAAGGATCACAAGGAGTATCTCGATAGGGTGTGCCATCACACTGGTTCCGTAAATGAACGGCTGGAAAAAGAAATCATCGATCAGACGCACGCATACAAACACAAGGATCATATATACAGCCATAGGCAGGAGCTGCGTGGCAAAGTCGAGCTCGATATGTGTGGCGATACCCAGCATCACGCCCAGGAACCCGGCCATCCACGGGCCAAGGTAAGGTATGATATTCAGCACACCGGCCAGCAGGCCGATGATGATGGCATTCTCAAAGCCCACGCCAACAATAGTAAGTCCCGTGGTGATGAGTGTAATGATCGCCGCTATTTGAAGGGAGATACCAATGAAATATCGCATCAGCAAACGCTTGATGGATGACAGGCTCTTCCTGAACCTTTCTTCATGCTTATAGGGCACTAAAAGCATGATACCCTCCTTGAAAAGATGCTCATCCTTCAGGAAGAAAAACGTGAGGAATGAAATGGAAAATGCTGCAATAGCTATATTACCCAACAAGCTCAAAAGGCTGCCAAAAATGTTGGATACTTTCGACACATTCAGAATATTCACCAACTGATCAGAGAGATACTGCATTAGTGATACATCCTGTGGCCCGATTTTCAGGCGGTGAAAAATCTCCTCGGCTTTTTCCACCGGGCCCCTCAGGGCATCGTTAACAGCCTGCATGTTGATGTTTGCCAGCTCATTGGCCTGACGGGCGATCAGGGGGACAAAGATACGGAAGAAGGTAAGAAAGACAGCCCATAACAATACCAGGGTAATAAAGGCACTCAACGCTCTGGGGATTCTTATCTTCCATAGATGAATCCTGTCAAGGAAATCAACCACCGGCCGGCCGATCAGCGACAGAACACCCGATACCAGTATATATCCAACGATGGCCTTAAAATACCATACCAGATAGGCCACCACGACTATCCCCACAACGATCAGAAAATACTTGAAAAACTTGTTCATCCAGAAAGATAATAACCAGTAAAGGTAAGGAAAATCCATGTACTGCATCCTCCTACATCCAGTTATTGCCAGACCGGCCTGATCCTGAAACATGCCCTGACAAACAATTCCTGGAATCCTTGCCCTGTGTGTAATCCATCCCCTGATAAAAGGATTCATCGAATCTTCGTCAGTCCGACGGAGCATTTAACAGGTTCGCCTGAATCAATTGCCCGACTGATTACTATTTATTGTATTTTATTTAATATCAATCTATTAAATATGCATTCCACAACAAATTCTGCCGTTGAATACTCTTCAATAATGTCATTATGACATTTTAATTGAATAATAATATGCCATTTTGTCATAATATTTTCATTGGTATAAAGCTTGAATAGATAAGGTTGCAAGTAAAAATGAATGTTGAACTAAAATTATTGGAGGATTGAGCCATGTTACCGAATTTGAGAAGCAGAAGTTTATTACCGCGTTATATGGATGACTTCTTCAACGATGAATTCTTTCCCGTCTTTCTGAGGAACAATGCCGGGATTACCGTTCCGGCAGTAAACATCCTTGAAACCCGGGATGACTACCGGATCGAAGTGGCGGCTCCCGGGCTGGACAAGAACGATTTTACAATTGAGGTGGACGAAAATTCCCTGATCATCTCATCCGAGAAAGAGAGCAGGAAAGAAGATGAAAACGAGACGTACACCCGCAAGGAATTCAGCTACAGCTCATTCAGAAGGTCATTCACCCTTCCGGAAGGAGTAAACAAGGATAAAATCAAGGCCTCGCATAAGGATGGCGTGCTGACCATCAACATTCCCAGGGAAGAAAGTGATAGAGGGAAATTCAAGAAGATGATCAAAATCTCGTAACGAAGCGAGTGGGACCATAAAGCAGGGTTACATGCCCTGCTTTACTTTTTTCTTCAGCTGTGAAGCAAACTGCATCCCAAAGTTTTCCAGCTCTCTGGTTTTTGCCTCACCGGGATGGAACTTGAATGCCACACCATCCATCACATCCAGCTTAAGGTTTCGCAGGATCTGGTCAATGATTTTCACGGCTTCCCCGCTCCAGCCGTACGAACCGAAGGATGAAGCTACCTTTCCTTTATCCCTCAGGGGATTCATCACGCTGAACAGTTTATACACCGGCATGAGCGTGTTCTGGTTGATGGTGGGTGAACCCACAAGGATCGCATTGCTTCTTATCACAAGGCGTTCCATTTCCACTGCCGACATCATCTCAATATCGGCAAGTTCCACTTCAATCCCCCCCGATTTTTTCAGACCTGCCGCAATAGCTTGTGCCATAGCCGCTGTGTATCCATAGGCTGACACGTAGGCAATCAACACCCTCCATTCTTCCGTTTCCGTCTGCTTCAGGTATTCCGCAGCCCACCCTGCGGAAAGATCCACGTACTTTCTCCAGTGACTGCGGAGGATTGGTCCATGACCCGGGCAGATAGCCCGCACCGGTAATGGTCTGATCTTCTCAACAGCCTTCAGCATAAACCTGCTGAAAGGCTTCAAAATCACATCAAAATAATATTTGAATGATTCATCAAAATTACCCACTGCGTCGTCAAACATTTTTTCATTGCAGAAATGAGCTCCAAAGGAATCACAGGTGAAGAGCAGCTGATCCTCCTCAAGGTAAGTAAACATAGTATCGGGCCAGTGAAGGTTGGGGGCGCCGATGAAACGGAGGGTTTTGCCGCCAAGATCAAGGGTATCGCCATCCTTGACCTGCAGGGAACGAAATTCCAATCCGGTAATATCCTGCAAAAAACGGATGGCGTTGCCGCTGCCCACGACGGTGGCTTGCGGAGCCAAACGCAGCAGGTGTCTCAAACTGCCCGAATGATCAGGTTCAGTATGATTTACAACAATATATTCAATCTGTGAGGGATCGGTCAGTTGTTTGATCTTGCTGAGATACAGGTCATAAAAACCGTCCTTCACCGTTTCCACAATTGTTTTTTTACCGGCATCGATGAAGTATGAATTATACGTGGTTCCGTATTTCGTTTCCATCACGATATCGAAGGTGACAATATCATGATCGAGCACGCCAATCCAATGTACATCACCGGTAACCGGGATTATTTCATGCTGAGACATGGTATGATGCTTTGAGGGTTATGCAAGGGTGGCCAGCACTGTTTCTCCGGCCTTCACCTTTTGACCCAATGACACATGTATTTTGGTATCCAAGGGCAAAAAGAGATCCACCCGTGAGCCGAATTTTATAAACCCCATCTCCTCCCCCTGTTTCACCGGCTGATCTTGTTTTACATATGTTACGATTCTCCTGGCTACACCACCCGCTATCTGCCTGGCTAACACTTCCGCACCCTTCTCGGTCCGGATAACAACGGTTGTCCTTTCATTCATTAACGATGATTTCGGAAGAAAGGCAAAAAAATGCCTCCCCGGGTGGTACCTGAAATACTTCACCGTTCCCCCCACAGGGAACAGGTTCATATGCATATTAAATATGGACATGAACACAGAGACCTGCCACCGCTTGTCATGAAAGTATTCATCCTCAGCAACTTCTTCTATCACCACCACCTCACCATCGGCCGCAGAATACACGTCACTGCGCACGGGAACTGTCCTTCTGCGGGGTTTTCTGAAAAAAAACACGATCTGCATCAGGAACAGGACTGACAACACAAGAAGAAGGATCTTCAGCCAGAATACCCCATTAATCAAATTGAAGATCATTAGGTTAATGATAAGCATCAACAGGAATACAACTCCAATTGTGAGATAGCCTTCCTTGTGTATGGTCATTTTCATGGTAATAACTGGAGGTATGTAAAAACGACGGGCGAAGATAATAAAATTGTATCGAATCTGTCAAGAACGCCTCCGTGACCCGGTAATATATGACCCGAATCCTTTACACCAAGGCTTCGTTTGTAAAGCGATTCCACCAGGTCGCCAAAGGTGCCCATAACGATAACAATGATGGCCACCACCAGCCAGTGAATGAGAGGAAGATCATGAAACAACAGGGATACCGGGTAGGATGCCATCAGGGCAATGATAGCACCACCCAGGAAGCCTTCCCATGTTTTCTTGGGGGATATCCTTTTAAACAGCTTGCGCCGTCCGAAAGGAACACCCACAAGATAGGCTCCCGTATCGCTGAGCCAGGTAATAATGAAAAATCCCATCAGTATGCCCGGGGAGTATTGTATCTTAATACTGGGCTGCAGCACCTGGTTGATGGGATCGAATACCGCACCGGATATGATATTTCCCTCGGCAATATCACCCGTATGCATTACGATGTAGTTCCACAGTGATACCGGGACAGCCACATATATCAGGCCAAGGAACGTATATGCAATATTTGAGAATGGCCTGTTGTTTTTCAGGTAGAGTTCGTTGATGAAAATGATCAGTATCAACGGCACAAAAATGAAGAAAAAGTTCTCATTGATAAACTCCATTGCATAGAGGAAATTGATGATGAATATCAATCCGCCGATTAATATCCCTGAAAATTTTTGTGGTCGTATCTTGGCCATTCTTGCCATGCTGTAAAACTCATTCAGGCCGACGATAATGATGAGAAGGAAAAGGAAACAATATGTCAGACTGCTGAACATGATGGATCCAACGACGATCAGGACAAGGAACAATCCGGTTATGGTTCTGATAAGGAAACTACTCAATGGTAACAGAATTTAGCAGTTTTTTTGCCCACAGGATATCCGATTGTCTTACATACAGCTCGATATCACCGAAGTCGTTATAGGAAGAATCTTTCTTATTGATAATGATGGATTCTATATCATGGTTGGCCAGCATGTGCCTGGCCAGTTCAGCCTGATACATAAGTGTGAAGGAACCTGCTTTTATCCATCCTTTTTCCATGGATGCATCATTATTCCTTATCGGGCAATTTCTTTTTCCCTGGTTTTCTTGCTGTTTTTTGTCCCTCTTTTACCGGGGCATCGGCATGGTCAGTACCCATATCTTCCGGTTTGAACAGGGTAACCACGGCCGGTTCCGGCTGTTGGTGTGTTTTCTTTATCAGGAGCTCACCGTTCTGGTCGCTGAATTGTCGCTTGCCGAATATACGTTCCAGGTCTTCGCTGAAGATCACTTCTTTTTCCAGCAGTAGTTCAGCCAGTTCAATCAGGCCGTCCTTGTGTTCATTGAGAATGTCTTTGGCCCGCAGGTACTGTGCCTCAACAATATCCTTCACTTCCTGATCAATGACTTCCGATGTTTTTTCACTATAGGGTTTATTAAACGCATACTCCGATTGCCCGGTTGAGTCGTAAAAGCTGATGTTACCTACTTTATCACTCATCCCGAAATAGGAGACCATGGCATATGCCTGTTTGGTGACCCTTTCCAGGTCGTTCAGCGCCCCGGTGGAAACCTTGTTGAACATCTGTTCTTCAGAGGCTCTACCACCGAGGGTGGCGCACATCTCATCGAGCAGCTGTTCTGTGGTGGTGATCTGTCGTTCCTCGGGCAGATACCAGGCAGCCCCCAGGGCTCTTCCCCTGGGTATAATGGTAACCTTCACCAGGGGATTGGCATGCTCAAGGAACCAGCTTACCGTGGCATGTCCTGCCTCATGGTATGCGATGGTTTTCTTCTCAAGCATGGAGATGATTTTGTTTTTTCTCTCTAGACCGCCGATGATACGGTCCACTGCATCAAGGAAATCCTGCCGTTGCACCACTGACTTGTTTTTCCTGGCAGCGATCAGTGCGGCTTCGTTACACACATTGGCAATATCGGCGCCGGAAAAACCGGGTGTCTGCCTGGCCAGGAACTCAATATCCAGGTTTTTCTCGTACTTGATGGGGCGTAGATGCACCTTGAATATTTCGAGTCTCTCCTTCAGGTCGGGCAGCTCCACATGGATCTGCCGGTCGAACCGTCCGGCTCTCAGTAGTGCCCTGTCGAGGATATCAGCCCGGTTTGTAGCAGCAAGGATGATCACACCCACGTTGGTGCCAAAGCCATCCATTTCGGTCAGCAACTGGTTCAGGGTGTTTTCCCTCTCATCGTTGGCTCCGAAGTTGGGATTTCTGCCCCTGGCACGTCCCACGGCATCGATTTCATCAATAAAGACAATGCATGGTGCTTTTTCTTTAGCCTGCCGGAACAGGTCGCGCACACGGGAGGCTCCCACACCGACGAACATTTCGACAAAATCCGAGCCCGAGATAGAGAAGAAGGGTACGTTGGCTTCACCGGCCACCGCTTTCGCCAGAAGGGTTTTCCCGGTACCGGGAGGGCCCACAAGCAATGCCCCCTTGGGGATCTTGCCCCCCAGATCGGTATATTTCTTTGGGTTTTTCAGGAAGTCAACGATCTCCCGTACCTCCAGCTTGGCTTCTTCCAGCCCAGCCACATCAGAAAAGTCAACCTTCACATGGGTATCTTTATCAAAGATCTGGGCTCTCGACTTACCCACATTGAAAATATTTCCTGCCGTTCCGCCACCTGCACCCCCACTGACACGCCTGAAGATAAATATCCAGATAAGGATGAACACAGCAAGAGGAATCAGCCAGCCAAGCAATTCACCAAAATAGTTTTTCCGGTTAATAAATTCAGGGTAGATCTTCTCTACATCCGTATAGCTGAAATCCTCAAAAGCCCTGTCGAGGACGCTTTGAAACTGGTCTACATTGCCAATATTGAAATAATAGTCAGGCGCATCCGCCGCACCCTGGAATAATCCCCGTGATCGCTGTTTCTCTTCCCCTTCCGGCCGTTCAGCATCCTTCTTTAGAAAGATCTCGGCCTTCTCACCATTCACGATCCGCACCTTTTCAACACTCCGTTCCTTCAGCATCTCCCTGAACTCAACCTGCGTGATGGATTTGGGACTACCCGTGTTGAACAGGTACGGCATAACAAAGATGATGATGGCAATAATCACATAGATCCAGTATGGACTGAACCTCGGTTTCTTGTCCCTCATCCGATCGTTATCCAACGGTCTCTTATTATCCTGTTCTCCATTCATCTTCTATACCCCATCATCAGTTTTCATCGGGCAGGCGACGGATCACACCATCTGCCCACAAGGATTCGAGCTGGTAAAAATCACGGTATTCACGCTGAAATATATGCACAACAACAAGGATATAATCAAGCAGGACCCACTGGGCATTCACTGATCCTTCTGTATGATGCGGATACTCAGCCGTATGTTTCCATACATTCTCTTCTACCGACTCGGCAATGGCGTTCACCTGCGTCTTCGATTCTCCCGAAGCAATGATAAAATACCTGCAAACCGCATTCTGAAGTCCCGAAAGGTTAATACTAACAATCTCCTTCCCTTTTTTCTTCTTTATCCCTTCAATGATATGTTTTACCAGTACACTGGTTGTTTTATCCTTAGCCTTTGCCATTCAATCGCTTTAACGCACAAAGTTAATAAAATTTAGTATACCATTCTCATGAACACTCAACACACCTATTTGTTGTTTTTTGTAATATTGAACAAAATAACAGTTGCACCCGGCATTATTTATGTTTTCTCCATTTATACCGCAATGACGACATCAGGATACATTGGTAAAAGAATACACCGGTTTGATTCGATTGACTCGACCAATAATTATGCCATTCAGTTAACCGGAAAAAATGACACGTTAGAAGGTGACACGGTATGGGCCCTGGAGCAGACAGCAGGGAAAGGTTATCAGGGCAGGCGATGGGAGAGTCCCAGGGGAGAAAATCTTACGTTCAGCATCATTTTCTTTCCCAGGTTCATGAAAGCCGGGATGCAGTTTTATCTTTCAAAAATCGTCTCACTCGGCGTTTATGAATTCCTCAAAGAAGAAAGTCCCTATGTTACCATCAAATGGCCTAATGACCTGTATCACGCGAATAAGAAAATTGGAGGGATACTCATTGAAAACGGTATCACCGGCACGGAAATATCCTATTCCGTTGCAGGTATCGGTCTTAACCTGAATCAGAAACATTTTAACATCGATGCGCCGAACCCGGTTTCACTTACACAGATCACCCATAAACATTATGATATCGAGGATGTGCTGAAACAGTTGTGCCTGAGGATTGAGGAACGTTACGAGCAACTGAAGAGCGGAAACATGACAGACATCGACAGAGACTATCTGAACCATCTTTTCCAGTATAAACAGTTAAAGAAATACAGGAAAGGGAACAGGGTTTTTGAGGCCAGGATCACAACGGTGCGGGAGGACGGAACCATGGTGATGGAATCACCGGAAGGAGAAAAATACACCTTTGGATTCAAGGAATTCGAGTATATCCTTGATCACACCTCCGAATAATTAATATTTTCCATATAATCGATCAGAGTGTCGAGAGCTGACTGCACACTATTTTTCAGCATTGCAATCATCACGGGATTCAGATCAGCCCTGAGCGTGAGCCTGATCCTGGAATCCATATCGCCCACTTGCCTGATCTGTATCCAAAACAGGAAATCAATGCTGTAAGGCCCCTCGCCCGAATACTTGATGGTCTTGAAGGGTTCCTTCTCCAGAATTTTCAGACCGGCACTGCCAAGGCCATCCATGGTGAACCGGCATGAATCACCATCCGTCTGCCAATCCTTTATTCTGCCGGGAGGCAATATCCTGACAATATTCCTGAAGTCGGCAAGAAAGGAATAAATCTTTTCATCCGTATCATGAACGGTACCTGTTTTGCTTTCAAACGATGTCATTGGCATTTGGTTTAGAGTCCCCAGACCGAAGGATTGTTTCTCCATTCTCTCAGGGAGTCGAGTTGCGAATTGTCAATGAAGCCTGTTTTCAGGGCTTGTTCAATCAATGCGGAATAATTTGACAGGGTCAGCAGTTTCACTCCGGCCTTTCTAAAATTTTCTTCAGCAACAGGGAACTGGTATGTAAAAATGGCAGTCATACCCAGCATTTCAGCCCCTGCATTCCTTAATGCTTCGGCGACACGCAGGCTGCTGCTGCCCGTCGATATCAGGTCTTCCACCACTACCACCTTCTGTCCCGGCTCCAGTGAACCCTCAATCAGGTTCTCAAGCCCATGATCCTTGGGGGCCGACCGCACATAAACGAACGGCAGCTTCATGGCATCAGCCACCAGCATTCCATGGGGAATAGCGCCCGTGGCTACTCCGGCAATAACTTCAACCCCGGGAAAATTCTCTCGTATCAGACGGACAAACTGCGCCCTTATATAGGTGCGAACCTCCGGGTAGGAGAGTGTTTTCCTGTTATCACAATAAATGGGAGATTTCCAGCCTGAAGCCCATGTGAAGGGGTTTGCAGGACTTAATTTTATTGCTTTTATTTGCAGTAGCTGATCAGCAACCTGTTTTTCAAAGTTTTTCATACCATAAATGTATAAAGTTTTTTATAACGGCCGCGTGATACATCTGATGAATAACGATCACCGGGCGATACAACCAGGCAGAAATATATATATCTACAGGAACAAAAAAAAGCTCTGCAAACTGCTGCACAGCTTTTACCATGAAGATATGCCGGAGCTCTTCATCCTGCATCATAATCCCGGGAAATTGCTTGAAAAGGTGAAATCATGTTACCGGTTCATTGAAGCCGGTGGAGGACTGGTGCGCAACACAGCCGGGCATGTGCTGGTGATCAAACGCAGGGGCAAGTGGGATCTTCCCAAGGGCAAAGCCGGCAAGGATGAAAAGATCAGGGAGGCTGCACTGAGAGAAGTCAAGGAAGAATGCGGATTGCACGATCTGCAAAGCACCGGCAGGCTGACAACCACCTTTCATGTATACATGGACAAAGGACAATCATGCCTGAAAAGAACATCATGGTATACCATGATCACAGGTGATCTTAGCGGAGGCACACCCCAATCCTCCGAAGAAATAACGGAAATAAAATGGCTCAGGCCTTATGAATTGCCATCCATACTCGATAATACTTATCCCGCTGTTGTTGATGTGCTGAAAGCCGGTGGACTCCTGTGATCAACGCTCCTTCGCGGAAGGAAGATACTTCAACAGGTAATTTTCAAAATGATCCATAGGCGCGGGAGCCGGCGACATAACCAACCTTCCATCAGGACCGACAAGAAAATACGAGGGATACGCTGTGAGCCTGTACTGATCAATAACCGTCTCGCTTTCAACGCCATCCATGATTTTCCACCTGACGGGACGCATGGAAAGATAGTCTGTCAGTGCTGCCCTGTCGCCATCCATGGATACACCCAGAACAACAAGTTCCTTCACATAGCGCCGCTGGAGATCATCCAGTAAAACAAAATCCTTTAAGCATGCATAGTTGGAAACCGAAAAAAAGAACAGATATACATACGTGCCCCTCAAATCGGAAAGACGAAAATCCTGGCCGTTTAGATGTTTCCCACTGATCTCAGGCGCAACTTCGCCTGGCAACAGGGCTGTGATCCATGAATGCATACTAACGGCCAATTCTCTGTTCGAGGCAATGGCCGAATCTTGGGAGAGAATTTTGATCACATTTGCGATCTTTTCCGCGGGCAGTTCACTGTTATAGTACAAATCATACAGCCCTTTTAATACAATGACTTCCACCATGCTATCATTTTCATACGACATTTCTTGCCTGATCAATCCCTTCAACCCTTTGAGATTGCCATCTTCCAGGCACTGAACGAGATGCCGGCGGTTGTCCTGTCGGTCAGCGATCTTTTGAAAAATATCCTGGAACAATACCGTGAACAGCTCCGTATATGCCGGGTTATCGAGGTCAGGTGCCTCATCAGGAACAGGTTTCATTCCCCAGTCATACCCACGTTGCATCATTGGCAGGTGCTTCAGGAAGCTGATCCTGCAATCCCTGTACCGTGCAAAATACCGGTTTCCCTCCGGAGGGAAATCATTCTCCAGTTGCTCTACCAGTGTATCCAGCGCCTCGGTGCCCTCCTGCCGGTATACCAGCACTGCCATCCTGTCGAACAGGAGCCTGTATCTCTCCTCAAATTCCATGATCTTCCGGTTAAGATCATTCTGTTCGCTGTCGATAACACCCATGTGAAGGAGGGAAGGGCGGAAATACGGATTCATCGCGTCTTCCGTTTTTTTACGAACATACGGAGGAAGCGCCAGCCGGTATTCTTTCCCCGGCTCTGCGTAGAAAAACGCCCGGTAAATGCCTATGTCCAGGAAGATCTGCCGGGTAGTGTTCGTTTCCATCCGCAGCGAAAAACAACCGTCATCACCCGGCTTTACTGTACCGATGGATGTTCTTTCAGTGGTGAAGGGATTATCCAGGCAATATAATTCAATAACGACTCCAGTATAACCTGTATCGCACCCG
>JAXDBV010000074.1:0-3066 GCA_034678415.1 Bacteroidales bacterium | reverse complement strand
CCTTGGCAGAATGGCGGTACCGGTACTTCAGGATGTGTTCTGTCGAGTCGGGTCGGGAAATATCCATGTCGACAGGATAAATATAGCTGTAACCGGCAGTAATGGTGGTTTGCAGCCCGAACAGGTTTCCCTCGCCGGTGAGGGTGGCTTCAAGACCTGTGATACGTGCATTGCCGATGTTCAGCGATTTGAAGCCCACCCAGTCGAGGGTGGGAGGTACGGTGTCGGGGTTATATACTCCGAAGGTAAACTCGATCATGTTGGTGTATTGCATGCGGAAGGCTGCCAGGTCGAGGTAACCGTTCCAGCCGGAGATCGTGAACCCCTGTTTTATTCCGGCTTCGGCGCTCCAGCCCTTCTCAGACTCCAGCGCGGGATTAGGGAATATGTTCAGCGATCCCACACTGGTGGCGGCATATTTTTCCGCCACGGAAGGAAAGCGATAGCCTTGCCCGAACGACATCCTGAGATAGGTGCTTTTCCACAACCTGTAGTTCATTCCTGCACGGAAGACAGGCTTCGAAATCTCGGAGTCCTCGTCCAGCCGGTATCCTTCCATCCGAATCCCGATGGATATATTGACATTTCTCAGGGCTTCTCCATCCACCTGGGTATAAATGGCTCCTTGTGCACCGGTATGGTCTCCGTAAAGATTGGATGTGATGCCTGACCAGGAGGAGGAGATCCCGCTGATCCATGTGCCCCACATACCCAGCTTCCTTTGATGCTTGTATTCACCGTATAACTGGATGAAACTGTTATTCTTGTCGGTGGCTTCCCTGAAGATGTTGTTCACGCTGAAGAAACGTGCCTGAAGGCTGTGCCTGACGCCGTTTTTTTTCTGGTACTCGATGAACGGATCGATGTGGAATCGGGTTCCTCCCAGCTCGGAGATACTCTCGGGATTTTGTTTCAGGGCACCAGAATCAGCGTTCTGCCACAGCAGGAAATCGGCTTTATCGACAGCCATCAATGTGGTGCGCAGGCCATAGGAGAGCCCGTCCACCTTACTGTTCCTGTATCGCAGATCAGCATTGATCCTGGCTCTTTTCTCGGTCTCACTCTCACGGTATCCTTCATCAAAAAAGAGGTTGGCGCCTGTCACAAGGTCGAGGTTCCCTATCTTGCGTGAATGGCTGAAGCTGGTACCGCCGAACCAGCGGGGCCTGTCCCACCAGATTGTTTCCTTCCGGGCCGGGTTCATGAAGAAACCCGCATGGGTGGTGATCTGTGTGGCCGGCTCGATCCCCGGGAAAGCCGTCCTCACATTGATCACCCCGTTCATGGCGGAGGAGCCGTACAGCACCGATGACGCACCCTTGATCACTTCTATCTGGGCAATATTCTCCACGGGCAAAAGATCCCACTTCACATCGCTGGCATCGGCCGACAGCATGGGCAGGCCGTTCATAAGGATCAGCACGCGGCTGCCCGTACCATAACTGTACCCGCTGCCGCCACGTATGTTTGCCTGGCCATCCAGAACCGTTATGCCCGGCGTCTGTTCCATCAGGGCTTCCATCGAGGTGGTGTTCGTATTCATGATACGCTGAGGTTTGATTACCTCCATGGAAATGGTCAGCTCCGAAAGTGCCTGCTCGTACTTTCCCCCGCTCACCACGATATCGTCCAGCAGCGTTTCCGATAATGACAGGAGGAAATCAACCACGAGGGTGTCGCCCGCCTTGAGGCTGACGGTTCTCTCATCGGGCTTGTACCCGAGGTATTTCACCGCCAGGGTGATGGTTCCGGCAGGAAGGTCGATGAGATAACGGCCATTGCCGGATGTCACAACACCTCTCTTCTTTTCCCATGAAACCGTCGCTCCTGCATGGGGGGTGTTCCTGGCAGCATCTATTACCCTGCCCGTGATCACAGCCGTAGGCTGACAACAGGTATCCGGTGACAAAACCCACAACAGAAGGATGGAAAGACTGATAAATAACCGTATGGTGATTGGATTGCAGGGGTAAATTACAAAAAAGAATTTATATTGACCGGGATGGATGTTGTTAGTATGATAAGCTGAAGCCCCATTTTTATGAAAACTGTCTAAAAAAATTTTACCTTTGCGTCATAACAGGTCCCGTAGCTTAACTGAATAGAGCATCTGACTACGGATCAGAAGGTTGGGGGTTTGAGTCCCTCCGGGATCACGGGGAAAAAGGCTGTTGAGGCAGACAGCCTTTTTTTATTGGTAATATTAAAAGGGAGGAGTGAAACAGGAGGGAGGAGAAGTTTATCCCGCCAGCGGCGGGAAGTCCCTCCGGGATCACTAGAAAAAAAGGCTGTTGAAGCAGACAGCCTTTTTTTATCGGTAATATAAAAGGGAAGAGTGAAACAGGAGGGAGGAGAAGTTTATCCCGCCAGCGGCGGGAAGTCCCTCCGGGATCACTAAAGAATGGCTATTGTATACCAATAGCCATTTCGTTGTTACCAATCATAAGACCTGTCCGGGTACAAGGTTGTGTTGTTATGACGACAGGAACGGTGGAACCGAATGGACCACCTGTTCCGAGACTTAATGTTACAGACCGTTCGATACGACCGGCTTCCCTGCAAACAATAACCGGACTTATTTTCCGGATTGTTCAATCCTCTCTTGATTCCCAGACAAAGGCTCCCTTCCATGTGGGTTCCGAACCGGATGAATCCCGCTTAAATGCGGGAAAAGACTTGTTTTTCGCCCGGAACAAACCCGTCGCCTGCATCACAGCCTGTGAAATCTAGTGACTTCAAGGGTAGTAGAACAACGAGGAGATCAGTATATAATATACTTGGCAGGAGGAAAGGGTGCTTGTCTTCCTGCCATCAGACTATTTCTTGATGTCATTTGTTGGTGTGGTCTGTTGTTTTATTTTATTAGTGTAGCATGCCTTATCATACCTGTATTTGTTAACATCTTTTTGCTCTCAAGGTTATAAAATATGGCTGGTATTGTAAAAGGAGGATTGCACCAAAAGGTTCTGAGAATATTGTACAGGCTTTTTACCACTGCAAACGATGGAAACCCACTATCCGGCAGATAAAAATATCAACTGTTCCAACCATTTGCCGGGCGAAATC
>JAXDBV010000073.1:0-3591 GCA_034678415.1 Bacteroidales bacterium | reverse complement strand
TTTTTCAAATCAAACCACCATGAAGAAATCTTGTACGTTATTTGGAATTGCGTTACTGTTGTTCCTGGTTCCGGGTCAGCAGGTCTTTTCCCAGGGAGTGCTGAAGAAGCTCAAGGAAAAAACGCAGAAGGAGATGCTGGATGCCGTTTTTGGCAAGGAAAAGGAGGGCCAGCCGGCCGAGGGATCGACGACCGGAGCCGTCAATACACGTGGCGGAGGACTCGATGCTCCCATTCCTGATGTGAAGGAAAATATCAGGAGTGCTGAATCAGCATACATGGCAAAAAATTACCAGGATGCACGTTACTCGGCCAGACAGGCCCTGTTAGGTGTGGAACTGGAGATCGGCAGGAACATCATTAAGGAGTTGCCCGGATCGGTTGCCGGGCTCGATGCCGATACGGCAGAAGACAGGGTCACCACCTCGGGTATCGGTTTTGTCGGATTAACCATTTACCGGATCTACCGTAAAGCCGACCAGGCATTCACTGTCACAATGGGTAACGATGCGGCCCTTATCTCCCCCGTAAACATGTACCTGGCCAGTGGCGCATACGGAGCCGACACGCAGCAAAGCTGGAAACAGACAAAATACAAGGGATACCGTGCCGTGATCGATTATGATGAATCGAAGGGATATACGCTCAGCGTCCCTTTCGGCCAATCATCCATCATTATTTTTGAAGGGGTAAACATTGCCAGTGAACAGGCAATGATGAGCGCTGCTGAACAAATTGACATTGAAAAAATCAAAAAAGAACTGGGAGAAAAATGAAACGGTCTATCATAAACAATACAGTTGTTCTCATCCTGTTGCTTTTCTCTTTGCATGGATGGGCACAGGATGTACCGGGGCATCTGAACCAGGCGGTATCCGCCTATGGTATCAGTGATCTGCAGGGCACACGAACCGCCCTTCAGGAAGCGCTGAACGAAATCAACCAGGTGATCGGCAAGGAAATACTGGATCTGCTTCCGGCAACGCTGGCCGGTATGGAAAAAGTGGCTGTACAGGATAATGTCACGGGGGCAAACCTGGGGTTCGCCGGCCTCTTTGTCAGCCGGGTCTACAGCGCAACGGATAAAAACGCATCGATAGAGCTGGTAAGCGATTCACCCCTGATGGCAGGAATCAATGCGCTCCTTTCACTGCCTGTGTTCCTGAACAAGGATCCCAACCAGAAAAGGATCACCGTGAAAGGATATAAAGCCCTGCTGACCAGGAGTACCGATGAGGCAGGTAACGTGAGCTATGATATACAATTGCCGGCAGGCAATTCACTCCTCACATTCAAATGTACGGGTATACCGGAAGAGAACGCGGTAACCGGAATGATCAACAGCCTGCTGCTGGAGGAGATCATGAAGAAGGCACAGTAAAGCCTCCTTCTTCGTTTGGCTTTCTGACAACCTGTTTTTACAGAGGTATATCAGTGGGTGCGGTTTGATCCGCGCTCACGGGTCATCAATGTATTCATTCCCTGCCGGAGGCTGTTGTCATTCAACCTCCTCTTTCTTCTTTTTCTCAACCTTTCGCTTCTGTTCATCAAGGATGATTTTCCGTATACGAACGGAGCGTGGTGTTACCTCGAGGTATTCATCATCAGCAATATACTCCATTGCTTCCTCCAGTGAATGTTTGACGGGAGGGGGAAGGATAATCTTATCGTCGGCCGAGGATGCCCTCATATTGGTCAGTTTCTTTGTTTTGATCACGTTGACAACGATGTCTCCCGAACGGGTATGTTCACCAACTACCTGTCCTGCATAGACTTCCTCTGCCGGATGGATGAAGAACTTTCCCCTGTCCTGCAGTTTGTCCAGGGCATAGGCCGCTGTCACACCCGTTTCCATAGCTACTAGGGCTCCGTTTCGCCGACTGTGGATATCTCCTTTCCATGGTTCAAAGTCTTTGAACTGGTGCGCCATTACCGCTTCACCTTCGGTGGCCGTTAATACGGCTCCGGATAGTCCTATTAACCCGCGGGAAGGGATCTCAAATACCATGGCCACCCTGTCTCCCCTGGAGCCCATCTCCAACAACTCTCCCTTCCTCCTGCTTACCAGTTCAATCACTTTACCGGTGAAGTTCTCAGGAACATGGACGGTAAGTATTTCAACGGGCTCAAACCGTTCTCCTTCATATTCCTTTACCAGCACTTTGGGCTGGCCCAACTGGAATTCATATCCTTCGCGCCGCATCGTCTCCACCAGGATGGAAAGGTGAAGTATCCCTCTCCCGTACACCTGCATTTTCTCCGGTGAACCGGTTTCTTCCACCCTCAGGGCAAGATTTTTTTCAGTCTCTCTCAGGAGCCTTTCACGCAGATGCCGTGAGGTCACATAGATCCCTTCCCTGCCGAAGAAGGGTGAGGTATTAATGGTGAACAGCATGCTCATGGTCGGCTCATCAACGTGGATGCGTGGTAAGGCTTCATTGTTTTCCGGATCGGTCAGTGTGTCACCGATATCAAAATCCTCCGGTCCGAGCACGGCTACAATCTCACCTGAAGGTACAGCGGTTTTTATTTTTTCCTTGCCCAGCCCTTCAAAAAGGTACACTTCCTTTACCTGGCTCTGCAGTATGATACCGTCACGTCTCATGACTGAGACCTGCATACCTGCTTTAATGCTTCCCCTCATTATTCTTCCCACGGCAATCCTTCCCTGGTACGATGAATAGTCAATGGAGCTGATCTGCATCTGCAGGTGTCCGGGAGTGGAGGAAGGCGGCGGTATATGCTGCAGGATCACATCCAGCAGGTAGCTTACATCGCTGGCCGGCTGTCTCCAGTCGGGTCCCATCCACCCCTATTTTGATGATCCGTAGACCGCCGGGAAATTGAGCTGGTCTTCCGTGGCATCCAGGCTATACATGAGATTAAATACCGATTCATGTACCTCGTCCGGCTTACAGTTCGGTTTATCCACTTTATTGATCACCACCACCGGTTTCAGGTTCAGTGACAGCGCCTTCTGGAGCACAAACCGGGTTTGCGGCATAGTACCTTCAAAGGCATCCACAAGGAGTAGCACTCCATCGGCCATGTTCAGCACACGCTCCACCTCGCCACCAAAATCCGAATGACCGGGAGTATCAATAATATTGATCTTAACACCCTTGTAATGTACCGATACATTCTTTGACAGGATGGTTATCCCCCTTTCCCTTTCAAGATCATTTGAGTCAAGAATGAGATCGCCAACTGTCTGGTTATCACGGAACAGTTTAACCTGATAAAGGATCCGGTCGACCAGTGTGGTCTTGCCATGATCAACATGGGCAATGATGGCTACGTTCCTTATGTCTTGCATAGAAAGGAAATGTGTTTATCAGGCGTGCAAAAATAGTATAATATTTGTTGCCTTCAGAAAAAAAAAGCCCCTCCGCGGAGGGGCTTTAAACTATGTCGCTTAGATCTGAGTTATTTACGTTCTGTCAGGTCTCTTGTTAAATCCACCTCTCCTGTCACCTCCGGTGTTTTCTGACCGAGGCCTCGCTTCGTTAACTACCAGGTTCTTTCCCATAAAATCTGAACCGTTAAGCGATTGCATTGCCTGCTGGGCTTCAGTGTTGTCTTTCATTTCAAC
>JAXDBV010000072.1:0-10722 GCA_034678415.1 Bacteroidales bacterium | reverse complement strand
TCATTCACCAGGTACTGTATGACGAATACCTCAGTAAGATTGAAGATCCGGATGAGATTGAATACTATTTCTGTGGACCTCCCATGATGAATGAAGCCCTTCTGAAAATGTTTTATCACCTTGGAATACCTGAGGAGATGATCGCTTTTGACGATTTCGGAGGTTGACAGGGATACGGATATCCGAAACACTCATGAACATGAAAAAATACATCCTGCCTGTGCTCATTGTCATCCTCGTTCCCCTGGTATCTTTCTTTCAATATTTACTGGGACCGTACAAAGTGCTGGAAGGTTTTGCTCAGGGGACAACCTACCGGATCATATACCATCCGGCTTACCATCCCCTTCGGATATTTAGTCAGCGGCTGGTTGACTATTCGGATGAGATCGACTCCCTTCTGCACAGCATCGATAACACCTTTTCTTTATATGATTCCAACTCCGTCATATCTCGTATCAATAACAATGATCCTCAGGTTGAAGCCAATGATCCAATGATTGAGGTTTTTAAAAAGGCACTGGAGGTTACTATCATGTCCGACGGTGCCTTTGATATTACGGTTGGCCCCCTCGTGAATGCCTGGGGTTTCGGGCCGATTGGGAAAACACATGTAGATAAATTTCTGATTGATAGCCTTATGCAATTTGTGGGGATGGATAAATTGAGGCTCGAGGGACGAAAGATCATCAAGGCCCTGCCCGGGGTAAAACTCGATATGAATGCCATCGCACAGGGTTATACGGTTGACAGGGTAGGATATCTTCTTGAAAACAAGCGTATAAAAGACTACCTGGTAGAGATCGGAGGAGAAGTGAGAACCATGGGATCCAAGAAAAAAAATGCCCCGTGGAGTATAGGGATTGACCGTCCTGCCGAAGGTAACAGCATTACAGATCGTCAGGTACAGGACATTCTCGAGGTGCACTGTATGTCATTGGCCACCTCGGGAAATTACAGGAAATTCTATGTGGAGGATGGCGTAAAATACTCACATACAATCGATCCTAAAACCGGTTATCCAGCCAGGAACAGGCTGCTTAGCGTAACCATCCTTGCCAGTGACTGTATGACAGCTGATGCGCTTGCCACCGCCTGTATGGTGATGGGCCTGGAGAAAAGCAGGCTTCTAATCAATGAACTGGAGGATGTCGAAGCTTACTATATCTACAGCGATGACGATGGTGTTTTCCGTACCGAATACACCAGGGGTATGGAGGCTTATTTTCAGAAGGAGTTGTAATGTGATCAGATCCTGTCTGTTCTGATACAACCCCCTGTGCACATGCAGTTGAATTCTTCCCCTGCCCGGCCATCAGGTTGTATACAGGAATAGCCCGTAAAATCCTTCTTCCGGTTCATCAGCAATCCGATACCCAAACCGGCAAGCACAATGATCATCAGCACAACGCTGAAAAGTAAAAGTGTTAAAAACATTCGATCCTCGTATTAACAGTACTAAAAGGAAAACAATCCAGGATAAAGAATGTTGAAGTATGGAGTGATGGAGGGCACTAACAGGAACAGTTTTCTTTCCCCGTCTTGTAGCAAACGATCTCATCGTGCCTGGGGCAGGTGATGCCTTTTTTCCGCATTTCCTTGTTTTTTCCAATCGATGTTTCGGGGAAGCTGCCATCCTTCTTTCCGAATACACGGATCCCCAATCCCAGGAAGGAAATGAATACTAGAATAGCGGCAATAAGTAATATTTTGACAAACAAAGTCTTAAGTTTTTTTGTTTGTATTAAACCGGTGTAAAGATAATCAAAACAAATGCGTAAATTTAAACATCATGGGCTGATGTTCTGATACAGGCATCCCATAAAGATGAGAAGTATTGAAATGTCTAATATTCAATGCATATGAGTGAAACAGACAACGACAAAAGGGGTATATCATTCGATGATTTCAGGAATGAGGTCCTTGCAGATTACAGGCTGGTAAACCTGAGCCGTAACCTGAGCATTCTTGGCCGTAAGGAGGTGCTGTCGGGCAGGGCAAAGTTTGGAATATTTGGTGACGGCAAAGAAGTGGTACAGGTGGCTTTGGCCAAGCAGTTCAAGATTGGTGACTGGCGTTCAGGATATTACCGGGATCAGACGTGGATGATGGCTGCCGGCATCTTCACCGCCGAGGAGTTTTTTCACCAGTTGTATGGTAATACTGACGGGAAACTTAATCCGGGGAATGGAGGACGATCCTTCAATAACCATTTCTCCACGCCTAATGTGAATGAAGATGGTACATGGAGGGATCTGACCCGTCAGAAAAACTCTTCTGCCGATCTGTCACCTACTGCCGGACAGATGCCCAGGTTACTGGGATTAGCCTATGCCTCCAGGTTGTTCCGTCAAAACAAAGACCTGCACCAGTATACCAGCCTGTCCATTGAAGGGAATGAGGTGGCCTTCGGCTCGATTGGCGATGCCAGCACCTCGGAAGGACATTTCTGGGAAACGATCAATGCCGCAGGTGTGCTCCAGGTGCCAATGGCACTTACCGTTTATGACGACGGATATGGTATATCGGTACCGAAAAAATACCAGACTACGAAGAACAACATCTCATTGTTGCTGGAGGGCTTCCGACACACCGATTCCAACCCGGGTATCCTGATCTATCGCGGGAAAGGATGGGATTACCCAGGCCTGTGTAAGATGTATGAGGAAGGCGTTGCGATCTGCCGTGAGAAACACATTCCTGTGGTGTTCCATGTGGATGAGATCACACAGCCGCTGGGTCATTCAACCTCCGGATCACACGAGAGGTACAAACCACCGGAACGCCTCAAATGGGAGGAGGATTTCGATCCTATAAGGAAAATGCGGGAATGGATCATTGAATCGGGCATGGCCACTCCAGAGCAGCTCAACATCCTGGAGAAGGAAGCCGCGGAAGAAGCAAAAAACGCCAGGCTTGCCGGCTGGAAAGCCTTTACCGATCCGATAAAAGTTGAAAGAGATGCCCTCGTAAAGGTGATCGATAACCGTACATGCTTCTGTAAACGAGAAGGAATAGACAAGATTGGTATGATTACCGGCGAGCTGAAAAAGATTATCAATCCCATACGAAAGGATGTCTTCAGTGCTGCCAAACGGATATTGTGGAATGTATGTGCCGACTGTACAACCAGGGAACAGCTCCAGAGAGACCTGTCGCAATGGCTTCAGCGAAATTACAGGGATGCCAGTGAACGTTACAACTCCTTTCTTTATAATACCAGACAAACTTCCGCCTTGCATGTGCCAGCGGTCAGCCCGGTTTTTAACAATGATTCACCGGAGGTGCCGGGCAGGATCATCCTCAGAGAAAACTTTGACCGCTTATTCAGCAAATATCCCAAACTGGTAACATTCGGTGAGGATACCGGCAACCTGGGTGATGTGAACCAGGCCCTTGAAGGACTCCAGAAAAAATATGGGGAAATGAGAATAAGCGATACCGGTATACGCGAAAACACCATTCTTGGACAAGGGATCGGGTTGGCTGTCAGAGGATTGAAACCTATTGCAGAGATACAATACCTTGATTACCTGCTCTACGCCATTCAAACATTCAGTGATGATCTGGCCACCACTCATTACCGTACGCGGGGGAACCAGGTGGCACCCGTGATTGTGCGTACGCGGGGGCACAGGCTCGAAGGCATATGGCATTCCGGCTCACCAATAAGCCATGTGATCAATGCCATCCGAGGGGTGTGGGTTTGTGTGCCGAGGAACATGACACAGGCGGCCGGTTTTTACAATACCCTCATTGAATCCGATGACCCGGCACTGGTAATCGAACCGCTCAACGGATATAGACTCAGGGAAAAGATGCCCGCAAATATTGGGGAATACAAAATTCCCCTCGGCAAGCCGGAGATCATACAGGAAGGTACCGACGTTACACTGGTTACCTATGGATCATGTGTCAGGATAGCCCAGGAAGCCGTTAGCCAGTTGGCTGAATTCAACATTTCTGTGGAACTGATAGATGTCCAGACACTTATTCCCTTTGATCTGGAGAACAGGATCGTGGAATCTTTGAAGAAAACCAACAGGGTGGTGTTCTTCGATGAAGACGTGCCCGGCGGAGGTACCGGATATATGTTCCAGATCGTGATCGAGGAAAGGGGAGGATTTCAGTATCTTGATTCTCCGCCAAGAACTATAGCCGCCAAGGAACACAGGCCGGCGTATACAACGGACGGCGATTACTTCTCAAATCCCAATGCTGAAGATGTGTTTGAAACCATCTATGGAATGATGCACGAAGCCGCACCAAAAAAATACCCGATGTTATGGTAAAGGCTGTCCTTCGCAAGGAGAGGTTGAATATTTGATCAACGTGTTAACCAGGTACGCTACTTTTTCCTGTGCAGAAAGTCAAAAATGCGCCCGATTATTCCCCGTTCAGCCTGTTCTTCTTCTCCATAGTATTCGTTTCCATACCCATAGCTATAGGTATATCCATAACCATACCCATAGCCGTATCCGTAGCCATAGCCGTAACCATAGTACCCCGGTAGCTTGATGTCATTGATCAGAAGGCACACATTTTTGATATCCTGTTTTTTATAGATCTCATCGAGGAATACCAGCACGTTTTTATGGGAGTAGTTATGCCTGACCACAAAGAGAGTTGTATCGGCATATTTTGTAAGGAGGATTGCATCGGTTACAATAGCCACAGGTGGTGAATCCAGAATGATATAATCATATCGCTGTTTCATGGTCTCGATGAATTCTTCCATCCGGTCGGTCTCCAGCAGCTCCGCAGGATTTGGTGGTACAGGGCCTGAGGTAACCACATCAAGGTGTTCAATCTCCGTATGGATGACCAGCTCATCGATGCTATTCTGCCTGATCAGGTATGTACTGAGACCAATATCGTTAGGCACATTCAGATCCCTGTGCAGTTTGGGTTTCCTCATATCAATGCCTACCAGCAGTGTTTTCCTGTTCGAGGTGGCAACAATGGTTGCCAGGTTCATGGCAACAAATGTTTTTCCCTCACCGCTGATGGTGGATGATACAGCGATGACCTTCTTATGAGGCTCGGCAAGCATGAACTGTATGTTCGTCCTGAGGGCGCGGAACGATTCGGCAATGGATGATTTGGGCTTTATGAGCACAGGTATGTCCGAATCGGTTTTATTATGACCGATGGAACCGATCACCGGTATACGGGTGTTCTCTTCAATATCCTTCTTATCCATGATACGGTTATTGAAGAAATCGAATAACAGGATGACCAATATGGGTATCATCAATCCCAGCACCAGCGCAACCGTGTAGTTCAGAGAACTCTTGGGCCTGATCTTATGTGCGTTCTCGATCCTTGCCTCATCGAGCACCTTGCTGTCCTCAATATTTGACGCTTTTGCAATTCCGGCTTCGGCCCTCTTTTGGAGCAGATATGTGTAAATGTTGTTGTTGACCTCAAATTTCCTTTGGATGCCTATCAGTTCCCTCTCTGTGACGGGCAATTTGTTTATTTCCTTTTCAACCTCCGACATCCTGTCGTCAAAATCCGCCTGAGTGATCCTAGCAGCTTTGATCATGTTTCCCACATTCTCAAGGAGCGTTTGGCGGCCATCAGCGATTTGCTGTTCGAGAATCCGTAACGAGGGATTAAATTCCTGTGCACTGTACGCTAAAGCGCTCCTCTCCGTATACAATCCGATCATACGGTTAATCAAACCGGTGAAAATAGGATCGCTGATCCCCATGACCGAAGGTGCGATGATATCCCTGAAATCCTTTTTTTCTTCGATATAACTCAGAACATGATCATAATACTTCATCTGCATGTTCAGCAGTGCTTTTTCATTCTGCAGCATTTCCAACTGTTCAAAGACGGATGATCCTTCCTTGCTGATATCAATGATTTTGTTGGTTCTCCTGAAGTTCTGCAGCGTTCTTTCCACCTGCCGAAGGGAATCTACTACTTCCGTCAGCTGATGGTCGATGAATTCAATCGTATTCACCGCCATCTTGTTTTTATCATCCAATCCCCTTTCGATGTATACACGGGTAAGCATGTTCAAGTAATCCACCTCCTGTTGAGCTACATACCCTGTGGTTGTAAGGGTCAGCACGGATCCTTTCTTGTCGTTTTCAACGATGGATAGTTTGCCCCGGTAATAGTTGGTGAGGACCGTCAGGTCGTTGATAACAAAGTAAAATTTCCTGGAGCTCCACTGGGCGAGGCTGAAGTTCTCAGGATCACGCAAGCGGATAACGAAGCTGAACCGATCATTTATAAAAGGTTCACCGTAGTTCATGACCTGATCGACTCCCATTGATTCATTGATCTGTAACCGGTATCTCTTGTCATCAATCAGGTGTATAAACACCTTATATCCGCGCATCTGTAAATGGGTAGTATCATATACCACCTCGAAGGGAGAACGGTTATAAAGTTTTGCCTCCTTGATCCCCCGCCTGCCCACAAGAACATATGATATTTCAAAATCCTTCAATCGGTTCAGGGTCATATTTGTCATTTTGTATGATGACAGGATGGCTATTTCATCCTGCAGGGTATTCATTGTCTGGACGATTTCCATCCCTTCCAGGAATCGTTCCGCACCAACCCTGCTTTTCTGATCCCCTTTGACAATAATGGTTGAACTTACACTGTATACCGGCTCCGAATAACGATTCACCAGATAGGCAACGGTAAGCGCAACAAAAAGTGAAATGGCAAACCAGTACCAGTTGGCCAGAATTTTGAACAGGAACTTTTTTATATCAATGTTCTCTTCCTGATAATATCTCTCGTCATTGTAATCCATCAGGGTCTGATATAAGTGGTAATAAGAAGCAGGGTGCTTAACAGGGACAAGGCAAAGGTCACATTAGGAATATTGATCTGGAATATCCTGCTTATTCTGGGTTCCACGTAAACCACATCATTGGGGAGCAAATAATATCCTTCCGATGAAAGGATATTCTTATCCAGTAGGTTCAGGCGAAACGTTTTTGTACCCTCATCGGTCAGCCTTACCACCAGTATGTTTTTCCTGTCACCATAGGCAGTGATATCTCCGGCCATTCCAATGGCTTCCAGCACCGTCAGCTGGTTGTTATAGTTCCGATAAACGCCCGGCACATTCACTTCTCCCACAACAGTGAACTTGAAACTGATGAGCTTGACGATGATAACAGGGTTCTTGAGATATGCCTTGGCACGTTCGGTAAGCTTATCCTTGACACTTTCTACTGTTTCCGACAGAACATAAATGCTCCCGATGAAGGGAACTTCCACGTACCCCGAATCATTAACCACATATCCGTTTAGGTAGATGCTGGCCTCGTTCTGTATCAGATTGGTCTGTGTATGGAAATTGAAAAACTCCGTCAGTTCGGCATTATCTGTAAGGATCCTGATGTATAGTATATCCTGGTACTGAATGCGGTATTCAACAGAAGTCCTCAGGAAATATTCTTCGGGCTTATTCTTGTCAAGATTCTGAAGATATATCAGGTTTTTCTGCTGTGTGCACGATCCCAGAACAACGATCAACAAGAGTACATACTTGGCACTGTATTTCATCAATCTGAATATTGTTGTACCGCTTACTATTTTTAAGACTCAGAAAACAAAGGTATTCAAAAGATTGTATTCATTGTTATGAACTGGCGCACACAATTTTTGAAATAATGTATAAAAATAATTAATTTGCTGTGGATTTCAGTCTGTAACCATGGATCTGAAGTACGATTTTTTTAAAATTGAATCCGGTAACGTGGAGCTTAAGCCGGGAAAGGTACTGATCTCTGAACCCTTTCTCAGCGATCTGTATTTTAAGAGATCCATAGTGTTTCTTACCGAACACAATCAGGAAGGGTCGGTGGGATTCATTCTCAATAAACCGGTAAACATGCCCGTTACAGATCTGCTGAAAGATTTTCCCGATATTGAATCGCCCGTATCCCTTGGCGGACCGGTGGGAACGAATACCGTTCACTATATTCATACCCTGGGCGACAAGGTGCCTAAAAGCGTCAGGGTGTACAAAAATATATGCTGGGGCGGTGATTTCGATGTGATCAAAGCCCTGATCATCAGTAATAAGATACGTCCGCAGCAAATCCGTTTTTTTGTGGGTTATTCGGGGTGGATGCCAAAACAGCTTGAGAATGAGATCTCCGAGAACTCATGGCTGGTGACAGAAGTGGAACCTGAGCTTATCATGACACAGGTGAACAAGGAGATATGGAACAATATCCTGAAAGATATGAAGGAGAAGAAATACCGTATCTGGGCCAGCTTCCCCGATAATCCTGCCAATAACTGATCCTTGCCTTCTATTGACCTATCCGATGAAGGATGGTTTCAAGATTTTGATTCGGTGTTATCCTGATGCCACGGATACCGGCCTCCTCTGCTGACTGCATGTCGCGATCATGATCACCGATAAAGTAGGACTGTGACCGGTCAATATGGAAACGCGACAGGGCTTTCTCAAGCAACAGGGTCCCCGGCTTCCTGCAAAGACAGGCTTCCATATCTGAATGATGGGGACAATAGTATATCCCGGTAAGGTGAATACCATGCTTTTCCAGGTGTCTGGTCATCAGCAGGTGCAATCTCTCCACATCTTCCCTTGAATAAATCCCTTTCGCTATTCCCCCCTGGTTCGTTATCACAATGATCAGAAAACCCCTCTCCTGAAGCGTTCTGAGAGCTTTCTCAATGCCCTCGTTGAAGTGAAAATCACTCTCCCTGAAAGTGTACTCCCCCATCTCCCGGTTGATCACTCCGTCACGGTCAAGAAAAACAGCTTTATTCATCGCAGTTGAACAAGTTGGTGAAGGAAGAAGGTGAATAGAGACGGATCGATAAAAAGGGGATAAAGAAATCCGAACACCGCTCCGAGAAAATGTGCGTCATGGTTGATATGATCACGGTCGCGACGACTCATGTATTGTGAATACACCAGGTAGATCACTCCAAAAATGATTCCGGGGATGGGGATGAAGTAAAATAACAGGGTTTGCCATGGTGCAAAAAATATACTGGCAAATACAAATGCTGATACGGCTCCTGAAGCTCCTACCGCATTATAGTACGGCTCAGACCGGTATTTCACGAGAGTAGTTGTGGAAGAAATGACCAGGGATAAGAGGAACAATAAGGAGAAATGGAGATGAGGACTTGATATGATGCCGGAGGATGCTAGTTGTGAAAAATAATTCTCTATGGCCGTTCCAAAGGAATAAAAAACCAGCATGTTGATAATCAGATGCATCCAGTCGGCGTGCACCAATCCGTGGCTGATCAGCCTGTGTACCTGCTTCTTGTGTACCACCAGGTAGGGATTGAATTGCAGGAATCCGAATATTTCCGGCTTTCTGAAGGCCAGAATAGAAGTGAGGGTAATGACGATAACAAAAAATATTGTCATGGCAGTGTTCAGTGCATAATACGATATATCAGTTCCTTCAGAAGGTCACCCGCCGTGGATGAGACATTGCGACTACCCTTTGACTTCATGTCATAATCCCTTAACATCGAAATGATGCTGGTAATTTTAGCAGGAGGGTATATCCTGGCTGCCGCTTCATATTCATGAACAAAATAGGTTGAAATGCCCAGCTCCGAAGCGGCATTATTCCTCGATTTATCTTTTAGAAAATGATACATCAGTACCTTGTTAAAGAAAAAGAAGAGCGAGGAAAGCGTGACCGATATATGATTATCTTTTTGATTCTCCGCGAAATATCTTATTATTCGGTTAGCCTTTACCACATCCCTTTTTACCAGCGCCCTGTGAAGCTCGAAATTGTTGTAGTCCTTGCTGATACCGATGTATTTCTCAATATGGATCAACCTGATGTGCTTTTCCGAAGGAGGCAGGACAATGATTAGTTTATCGATCTCATTCGTGATTTTGCCCAGATCGTTACCCAGATGATCGGTCAGGAGCAGACCAACCCCCGGCTCCACCATGTACCCCCTGTCAGTGAGGTAATGGTCAATCCATGCCGGGATTTTGTTTTCGTACAACCTCGGTGAATTGAAGATCACTCCGTTCTTCTCTATTACCTTGTATACCTTTTTGCGCCTGTCCAGTGGCTTATGTTTGTAATTGATGACCAGTATGGTAGATTTCAGCGGATGCTCAAGATACACCAACAGATTGTCAAAATCCTTCATCTCCTGTGCTTCTTTTAATACCACGACCTGGTGTGCCGACATCATGGGATATCTCCTGCAGGCATCGATAACTATTCCTGCATCGGTGTCTTTTCCGTACAGCACAACCTGGTTAAAGGTTTTTTCCTCCTCCGTCAACACATGGGTAAGGATGTGATCTGTGATGATATCAATAAAGTATGATTCTTCTCCATGGAGGAGATAAACGGGATTGTATTCCCTTTTCTTCAGTTGTGCGATTATTTCCTCGGCCGTCATGGGAACATATTAAAATCTCAGGTGTTTAACCGATACCCCATCGCTCTTGATCTCAACCAGGGCGCTGATACCGATCCTCAGGTGATCCTCAACGTACTTCTCTGTCACGAGCTTATCGCTTTCCTGCGTTTTCACACCCTCGGAGATCATAGGCTGATCTGAAACGAGGAGGAGAGCGCCCGTGGGTATCTCATTCACAAAACCTACCGTAAACAGAGTGGCACATTCCATATCGATGGCCATTGACCGTGTTTTTTCCAGGTATTCCTTGAATTTATCATCATATTCCCACACCCTCCTGTTGGTAGTATA
>JAXDBV010000071.1:0-25034 GCA_034678415.1 Bacteroidales bacterium | reverse complement strand
AGGCTGGCATCATCATAGGCGTTCCGCTGGAAGAAGCTGTACCCTTTCTTGAAGAAGTATTCGGCGCGTTGTTCCTGGGAGAGGCTGGCCCTGTCGACCTCGTCATACCAGTTGGATGCCTTGCGGTACTGCTTGATCTGGAACAGGTAGTTTGCCATCTGAAAGCGCAGTTCGTTCACCCTGGGGCTTTCGGGGTTATCGAGGAGGAATTGGGTCACGAGATATTCGGCATCGTTGTTGAACAGCCGGAGGGCGCATACCGCCGCGTAATACCGGGCGTCCGATTTCATCTCCGTCGGTTCCGCTCCGTATCGTTCTGCTGCTTTGATGAACATCTCCTGTGCTGCTCCGTACTTCTCTTTCTCGAACAGATCGATGGCCGTACGGAAGTACTGGTCCTGCTGATCATTGATCACTGTGCGCTGGCCGAAGGAAAGGGACGAGAAAAGGAGCAGTAATGCACACAACACTTCGGTAATCCGCCTTCTGATCATGGTTTGTCCTTTTGAATTCCGGTAAAATTAAACATATTGACCCTGCAGGTTCGCCATCGGGGTTGCTTTTAATTAACATAAAACTGTTAATTACTTCATTTATTTTTACCTCAGGCCGGAAATATTATTATTATTTTTGCCCCCGTTGAATTGCCTGTTTTCACAGGCCAGACAGAAACATCCCATGTCACTCGACACGATCATCCGGTTTGAGCATGCGAGCCTTTCACAACGGGATCAGCTGGTGCTGAGTGATGTCAGCCTGGCCATCGACAAGGGGGAGTTTGTGTACGTGATCGGGCGCGTGGGAAGCGGTAAGACCACCCTCATAAAAACGATCAACGCTGAGCTCCCCGTCACCGAGGGCACGGCATACGTCGCCGGTTATCAGCTCGAAAAGATCAGGAAGAAACAGATACCCTATCTGCGCCGCAAGCTGGGTATCGTGTTCCAGGATTTCCAGCTCCTCACCGACCGGACAGTGGACGATAACCTGGGATTTGTCTTGCAGGCTACCGGCTGGAAAAATAAAAAGGAGATACGGCAGAGGATTGGTGACGTGCTGGAGAAGGTGGATATGGCACACAAGGGGTATAAAATGCCCAAACAGCTGTCGGGCGGCGAACAGCAGCGTGTGGTGATCGCCCGTGCCCTGCTCAACGACCCGGAGATCATCCTTGCCGACGAACCCACCGGCAACCTCGACCCCGAGACCTCCGAGGGGATCATGCAGATCCTCGTTGATATCAGCCGCAGCGGCAGGGCCGTGCTTATGGCAACCCATAACTATACCCTGTTGAAAAAATTCCCCGCCCGCACCCTGCGATGCGAGAAAGGAAAACTCACCGAGACAGAACCGGCACAGGAGATCGATTTCCACAGCCTGCAGGAATAAAGCCGGATACGGATACCGGTGGCAGGCCCCAACCGGTATAGCATCGTCCATCCAGGAAAATTCTGTGAACGTTTAAAATCGTTCATGGACTTTCCCGGGTAAACCTTCCGATGGTCCTCTATTCATCATTCAGATCTTACTAAAATACCATTCCTCCCCGGGACATTCCGGATATTTACGTAATTTTTTCGTTAAATTATGTAATTCTTCAGAATTGTTTATTACATTACGGCCAAAACATAACATCATTTACCTATGAAAACCAGACATTTCTCACTGCCTGTGGCTGTGCTTCTGCTCTGTTTTGCTGTGCAGCTTGAAGCTCAGATCACCATTGAAAAAAAAGGGTTTAGAACGACCTATTCGGAAAATGGGCAGGTTCTTAAAGCAAAGGAACTGAAATCAATACTGAGCAATGATCCAAGTTCCTCACCTTTATTGAAAAAATCCGCAACATTCAGCTATATAAGCAGCGGGGCCTGGCTTACAGCCGCGGTTTTTGAAGGAGCGGCGCTGTACTACACTCTGAAAGAAAATGAAGCGCTGAATGAACTAGACTGGGACAACCAGAAAAAATATGAAACGAAAAGTTTTCAATGCATGTTCATCGGCATTGGCTTCATGCTTGTGGCCGTTCCCGTTGGCCTGGTATCACACTCCTATTTCAAAAAATCCATCAACCTTTATAATTCAGCGCACAACAGCGGTAGTGCCAGATCTATTGATATGCTCATCGGATATACCGGCAATGGATTCGGCCTTCAGGTAAGGTTTTGATTCCCTGGATAGTATCCGGCCTGAAGGAATACATACCGGCAGGCACAGCACCAGCGAGATTCCATTAATAACGACTGTTTTTGGGGATGCACCTTCGCAGTTCACAGGCTTATTCCCTGCCGGACATTCGGGGTATGGTTATACCTTCATCCGCCGAATGGAAGGCTCGTTAATACAAGAAGTTGCCGGAGGTTCCGGGTAAGAAATTCCCGGGTTTCAAAGCCGGTAACGCACAGAGAGGGGAGCGAAAAGGGCAGCTATGACATGAGATTATTCTTTTGTACCTCCTGCGTGTTGTGCCACAGTTCCGCTACCGCAAGCCGTGTGCACTCATTGTCCTGAAATTTCCGGGAAGCGGCCGTTGCATGGATCCTCCCAAATCTTTTCCGTTTCCGGGATCATTGCCACTGCAAGCTGTCCACCAATCAGATATCAGACAGGCACGATGCACTTCCTGAAAATCATATTTACGTAATTATTTCATTAATTATTTACGGAATTAATTACGTAATTAATTCAATAATACTCTCTCCTTTCTCAGAATCTTAGCTGTATTCCGATCGATCCGGGGCTGAGACGGCAATGTATTTCCCAGCCTCCGGTTGCCGAGCCGGTCATCCGGCTGTTATAACGGAGGGCAGCCCTCTTTATCAGCGCCGAACCGGCGATCCATCCCGCACCGCCGATAACGACCGGTGTCAGTCCATACAACAGCACCTTCTCGATAGGTGCGTTCAAGATCGGCGATTCCTCGTCATACTCATCTTCCGTATCGCCATACCTGATCTCGAGGTATGTCAGGCCCACCGCCCCTGCAGCAAGGCCCACATAGCCTAACCCGCTGAGGAAACGGCCGGATGAAAAGGATCTCCTGGCGGCAGGGTTGGAAGCCATCAAATCCTTCACCTGGCGGATGGTAAGAGGCTGTCCCTGGCAGGAAAAGCGCATGGGCAGGGACCATGTATCATATTCAAGAAATCCGCATACCGCCGTGTCGGAACTGTGGCGGGTAAGTGACATCCCCGTCGAAGGTGCGGTGGTGAAGACATATCCACCGGTCATTGGGATGCTATGGACACCGGGAGTGAGTGTGACGCCTTGGATTCCTGAGGAGGAGCCATAACCGTCCTGGCAGGCCGCCGGAAGCCATGAGGTCAGGACAAGAATCAGGCCGGCAATCGTTTGTTTCATTAGAAACCGGATTAAACGCGATGTGAGCATTATACACTGTTTTGGATGAGAAATGTAGCTAAAAATTAACACATTATGGCTGTTTGTGTTCCGGGCTTTCGCATCAGAGGTCAAAATGCGGTTTAGATTTGATATCCCGCCGCACCGTCCAGGAATCTCCCATCCGACTGAAATACAGTATGCTATGCTGTACCTGTATTTTACTAAACACCTTACCCGGGGTTGTTGATGTGATCATTATACGCTGTTCATCCTTGCATGCATGAAACGGGTTGTCTCTTCGGCCGTCGGGCCGGGTTAAAAAAACAATGAAAAGAACCCATTCTTTTTCCTCAGATGATATTTTTCATTCTCCGCCGTATATCACTGGCTATTTTCCCGAACCAGGGCAGGCGGTTCATTTTCCATGTGGCATAGCGTTCTTCGGATGCACCGAATCCACGGTAGAAGCGGGCCAGGTCAGGATCGTTCGATCCCTCGAAATCAAACAACATTGGTTGTCCTGAGTATTTCTTTATCGCGTGGTCGATGAGAAGGAACATGGCGCTGTGCTGCAGTCCTTCGGGGTTGTTGCCCGAGAAGAGGAACACGATACGCCCGCATCCCTGCAGGAAGAAGGCGGCGGTGCATGGTTCCTTGCCGGGGAGCGCGGTGCCAAGGGTGAATCCATAGCCACTATCCATAGCATAATGCATGATAGCCTCCAGCCGTTCATAGTCGGCCTTCCGGTAAGGAGCCACCACCTCCCTGCCCTTATTCTCCCTGAAAAGGCTGATGATCCATAAGGGGTCAACCGGTTCACGGATCTCTAGTCCGGCCATCGAAGCCTTACGCAAGTTACGCAGGGTATTCATACTGTAACGCTGCCGGATGAGTTCATACGGCCTGTTCAGCCGGACGTACAGGTTGGTATACCACCACAGGCTGCCTGTCTCAGGGACAAAATCATTGGCATAGTTAAGGTTGATATCGGAAAAACGGTAACGCCTGGGAATGGCCGCCAGGAACTCTTCCATGATGAACGGGTCGGGAGGAATCCTTGACACCACACCCAGCTGCTGGATGAAGAAAGGGGTGAAGAGGTAGTGAACAAAGTATTTCCTTCTCCAGGTGAGGGGCATGCCAGCCTGGTAATCATCGAGCACCAGGGCATCCCATCCCGGGTGGGTCAGGTCGAGCAGCCACGACTGGGCATAGATCACCGGATTGATTGCCCCGGTGATGCATTCATCCCACTTCTGACGGTCAATAGCTTCGTTGTCGACATACCGGATCATACCGTGTCCTCCATGCCTGCCATCCTGAGCATCTCTTCAAAAACCCTTCTCCAGCCTTTCCAGTGCCCTGTTTCCGACAGGGAGTGGTTATGCCACAGGCTGTGGAAGGTACCGTTCACCTTTCTTACTTTATCTATCAGTTCACGAATGGTGACAACCGCCTCATCAGGTGACAGATGCATATATTCATTCAATGTTCCGTCCATAAAGGTAATCGGAAAAACCTTCAGTAGTGTTTGTGACTCATTTTCCAGGTCGTAGAAGAAGAAGGGGGTGCATGTGCCGGCACGGAATCCGGGAAGGGAGGCATAGCCCAGGGAATAATCTTCCCGTATGTCGTTTTTCAGCAGGTGGCGGTAGCTGTCGGGCAGGGTGATCTTCAGGTAGTGCTGCCTGCTGCGCACCACGGGTATACCGGTAATATCTGCCAGAGTGGAGATTTCTTTACTCAGTATCTTCTTATTCCCGGCCGATGCATAGGAAGGGTGCAGGCCCGTGGTCCCGCGTTCCATCAGTTGCCGTATGAGCCGCCGGTATGCCGGTTCTCCTGCCGGCACGTTACGGTCGTACCTCCCGTAGTTGCCCACCTGGAAAAAAAACAGGGGCTGTATATTGTGTCTCTCATGCACAGCCAGCAAGTAATCATACACGTCGCACGGATCAGGCTGCTTGCCGGCGATAACCATGAATCTCTGCTTCAGCCGGGTGAACCGCCCGCTGAACAGGTCACCCAGGGAGGCTGCCATGATGCGCCAGGCCGGCTTACCCCTGTAAGCCCATGCCACATCGATATCGATGGTGGACAGGAAAGCAACCTTCCTGGGCACATGTTTCAGTTGAGGAAACACAGACCGGAGTGCGGCAAGGAGTTCAAAAGCCCAGCCATCGACCACGGGCTCCCCAAGAAATCCCATGCGGGTTGCCAGGGAAGCCTGCGGCAGGAAACGCCCGTGCCTGTCCCTTGCAGCCGACCGGTATTCTTCATACCGGGTGACGAGGTAAAAGGCGGCGCTGAACAGGTCAAACGGGTAGCCGCGGGAGGATGGATACAGCATTACCTTCCCTTCGCTCACTTTCACTTCAGGCTCAGGAGCCCCTATCCCCGTCTCGTTGAGGAGCCCGGCAGGCCTCACCCACAACGCCCCCGGAATATCCTCAGGGGAATAGTTTAGCCCGGCATCTTCCGCGGTGAACAGGTCACGTGCATCGGTTGTTAACCGGAAACCGATTCCGAGAATGTCGGAAAGGATGAAATGAAAAATATACCGAATCCGGGGAGTGATATCGGGTGTATATACAACCATTCTGAACAGGGATCCTATGATGTAAATTTAGTATTTTAACCGGATAAACCGAAGAGTGTAAACAACTGAATCATCATTTTCATAAAAACATCCTGTTATGACCGGTAAGACGACGTCACGGGCCGGCGTAAAGGAAGCATTGTTTTCATCCGTACCACACTGCTGAAGGAAGTCGTGCATTTTTACACGGAAGAAGCGGGGTGCGGTCTCTGGCTTGACCAGGGAGGATGCGCCATCCTGCAGCACGGGAACATGTTGATGCGACCCTGCCAGGTCAGTATGGCTGTGACACAGTGAGTGTTCACCTTATTTTTGTGAGAAGAAGGAGGAGGTCGACCGTATGGTTGACAGGTTGGCACCCCGGGCGGAAGGACGGCCCCGCGAGAATGGATGTTACAGGATATACCACTTCTACGCCAGGGATCCCGAAGACCGGAATGTGGAGTTCCAGCACTGTTACCATCTCGCAAGTGATATTCAGCCTGCCGCCATAGCCTTATTGCCGACATCCATCCTTACGTATGGAGAATCTTTCCTATTTTTACGGGAACCAACATCATCATTATATGAAAAGGAAAGGATTGAGAGGTTTGTATACGGGGAATGATCCCTGGTCGCTGGTGATTATAGCCATCACATTCATTCTCTTTTTTATCGCCCTATTTGTCAAGGGACTCACCCACGATCTGCTGCTGGAAGCAGGGGTTTTTCTCGTGTCGGTCAAGCTGATCATGATGAACAGCAAGATCGCAGGCACCGAATACCAGATCATGGAACAGCTGGGCGAGATAAAACAGTTAATACACGAAACATCAAATCATTCGTCAAGACCATGAAAATCATTCACACTTCCAATGTTCCCGAGCCTGGAGGGCATTATTCCCAGGCCATCGTTCATAACGGGCTGGTATTTATTTCAGGAATGCTTCCTGTCGATCCGGCGACCGGGGAGCGGCAGATTGGCTCCGTTGAACAGCAGACCACCCTAATTCTCACCAACCTGAAAAACCTGCTGAAAGATGCAGGGAGCGATATGAACCATGTGCTGAATGTGAAGATTTATCTGTCGGATGTAGTGCACTGGGCCAAGGTAAACCAGATCTTCGCCGAAATGTTTGGCAGGCACAAGCCCACACGCAGCATCATTCCTACATCCAGTCTGCATTACGGGTTCAATGTTGAACTGGAAGCCATTGCCGCTGTGAAGAGGAAGTGAGACACTGGCGTGTTGATACACAGGGATCCATTCAGGATTACCGGCGGCAGGCATCCATAATGTCAGCGCCGGCACAGAACGTTTTTTCCCGGGCATGCATCTGCCGGGTACGATCCCCGAGTTTCTGGATAACTTTTTGCGGGAATTCCTTTATCAACCGGAGTTCGGATGAAATGATAAACCGGTGATGATGGCCTGAAAACAGGGCGTGTTCAACGACGGCTCCTTCCGGATGGAGGCGTATTCATGGAATGATGATGTTTCTTCCTTTAATTCCTTCCGCTCGACTGATTGGCTGATTTGCGGTATATGAACCAATAAATCAGCGGCACGATGAAGAGGCTGACCAGCGTTCCCATGGCTATTCCTCCTATCAGGGCGTACGAGAATGGCTTTTGCAGTTCGCTTCCCATATCACTGCTGAAAAGGAGGGGCAGTACGGCAAGGATGCTTGTGAGGGTTGTCATCACGATGGCTCGCAGGCGGCGGTGCCCCCCCTCCCTGATGGCCTCCGTCAGTGAATACCCCTGTTTCCTCAACTGGTTGAAGACATCGAGCTTAAGGATGGAGTCGGTGATGATGATACCCGTCATGATTACCATTCCTATCGCCGACATGAGGTTGAGCGACTACCCTGTGATGAGAAGTAACATCCAATGCAGCAACGTTGCTGCCATTTCCTGTATTAATATCTACATTCACCATGAGCAGCAAGGCTGCAACAACAACCAGTGAAATTCTCCTGACGGTTTTTATAATCGTTTTTTTTAAGTTTAACAATTATTGAACTGCTGTAATACAAAATTAACACCCGCGTATATACCGGTCAATGCCCCCGGGAACGAACGACACGTTTTTAAATTAAATCCATTGCATTAAATTCCTTGAATCAGATATGTTTAATATTATTCAGCTATTTGGTATAAAGAAATAGTTGACATTGACTGCACAGAATATTTCGTCAGTAACAGGAAGAACCAGGAAATTTTACCACTTCTTATCATTAAATATGGCGGTTCTTGTATTGTTTTATACCATTACATTGGATTAATGCTGGCACGAACACGTTCATACGGATCTATTACTTCCATACATTTTTATTGATCCGCTCAAAGCATTTTATAAAATATACGATGGTTACGCATTTACGATGGCCGGCAGCCTGTACAAGCCAGACATTTATTTTGTCAAACGATTTGCATATTCAATCTTCCAGCGTTACCACGGTAATCCCTGCTCCTCCCCTCTCAACATGTTCATCCCTGAAGGATCTGACCACGTTCACGGTGTGAAGGTATTCGCGTATGATCTGCCGGAGGATGCCGTCGCCCTTTCCGTGGAGTATTCTCACCTCGGTAGCGCCAACCATGACGGCATCGTCGATGAAATCGATCACTTTCCTCAGCGCCTCCTCCCCGCGCGAACCCCTGATATCGATCTCAGGCCTGAAGGCCAGTTTCTTCTGTAACAGGTCATACCCGTAACTGCCGCCTTGTCTCTGTCTCACCAGAAACACCTCCTTCTCCGCGGGCCCCGGGCGTACCAGTCGCTTCTCATCCACGGACATGATTATTTGCCCGAATGACACCACGACGCTTTTGCCGGTAACGCTGATCACTTCACCCGGCATCTCCTGTCCCTCCATCTTAACCGTGTCGCCCGGCTGAAAACCCCTGTCACGTATGGGCTCTGCCTTCTGTTGTAATTCCTGCGGCCTCCCCTCCTTTTCCCTTAGCTTCTTCTGCAACGATGATACGGTTCTGATCTTTTCTTTCACCATGCCGGATGTGGCATCATCCTCCCTGTTTATGCCCTCTCTCAATTCCTCCACCCCGGCTCGTGCCCGTTTTGTCGCCTCCTTCTCCGCCTGTGCCTCGCGTATCTGCCGTATGGTGTTCTCTATCTGCCTGTTCGCCGCATCGAGCAGATCCCTCGCTTCCTGCCTGGCTTTCTCAATGATCTGTTTCCGCTGCTTTTCCGTCTCTTCCAGCTCCTTCCTGTAGCGTTCAAGTGTTTTTTCCAGTTCCTTGCCCGAGATCCGCATCTGTTCTCTTTTCTGCCCGATATAGTGTTTGTCGCGTGCGATATCTTTCAGGTGACGGTCAAACTCCACATGATCCTTTCCTACCTTGTTTGCCGCCTGCTGCAGAATGTTTTCCGGCAGACCAATTTTACGCGCTATCTCAAAGGCGAACGAGCTGCCGGGCCTGCCCATCTCCAACCGGAACAGGGGTTGTATCTGCCGGGTGTCGAACATCATGGCTCCGTTTTCCACCCCGTCGGTCGAGGCAGCGAAGTGTTTGAGGTTTGTGTAATGCGTGGTCACCAGCCCCAGGCACCCCGTGGCAGCCAGGTGAGCCAGTATGGATTCCGCAATGGCGCCTCCCAGTTGTGGCTCGGTGCCCGACCCGAACTCGTCGATCAGAACAAGGGAGCCTGTCGACGCCTGTTTCACAATATGCTTCATATGCATAAGGTGCGAGCTGTAGGTGCTGAGGTCGTTCTCGATCGACTGGTCGTCGCCCATCTCGATGAACAAGCGGCTGAACAGAGTGGTGGTTGACCCTTCGAGCGCCGGTACGAGCAGTCCGCACTGCACCATATACTGTAGCAGCCCCACCGTCTGAAGACATACCGACTTACCTCCAGCATTGGGACCTGAGATCACCAATATCCTGTTCCTGCTGTTCAGCTCGATATCCAGCGGCACCACCGTTTTCCCTTCCCTGCGGAAATTGACCAGGAGCAGGGGATGGCAGGCTGCCACCCAGCGAAGGAGATACTGGTCGTTGATGGCCGGACGTATGCTGCCGGTCTGGCGGGCCAATAGCGCTTTGGCACGTGTGAAATCCATCTTTCCAAGGAAATGATAGGCTGCCGACAGGTCGTCAAAGTAGGGACGAATCTGGTTTGTGAAACGCCGCAATATGCGTTGTATCTCCCTTTTCTCGGCATACTCCAGCTCAACAATATCATTGTTCAGTTCCACCACCTCCGCCGGCTCAATGTATACTGTCTTACCAGTGGCCGACTCGTCGTGCACGAACCCTCCTATGCGACGTTTCATCGCTGCATTCACCGGTATTACCAGCCGGCCGTTGCGCACGGCCAGCGTGATATCCTTCTCCACGAACCCTGCCTGCTGGGCCTCCTTCATGATCCGGTGGATACGCACGTTCACCTGCTCCTGCTTCTGGCGAAGGTCACGCCGTATGGCAGCCAGCTCGGCCGATGCCTTATCGCGTATCTCGCCCCTGGGGGAAAGAATGGTGCTGATGGTGTCGGGCACGAAAGGATGAACTTTCACCTGTTCACCAAGCATTCCCAGGCGCGGGAACTTTTCTTTCTCCTGCCTGGTAATACACTGGACAAGCGAACGGATGGTGAGCAGTGAGTCGCGCAGCTGCACCATCTCGTGCAGCTCGATATTGGTTCCTTCAATCCGCAACCTGTTGAAAACGGGCCGCAGGTCGTAATAATGATCCACAGGGAAAGCACTGCCCTCCTCCAGTAACCGTCTTAGTTCGTCGGTCAGATCCAGCTCTTCCTCCACCCGATTCCGATCGGTCATGAAAGAGACAAATTCCGCCTCCTGAACCCCCGCACTGCCCAGACACAGCGACACGATCATCTCCCTGATCCTGTCGAAACCTGTCTTCTGCTCAAAATTTTCCGGATAGATCAATATGCAGTGGCTTTAAAATTGAACACGATAACCCTGCAAAATTACGAATAATCATGAGGTGATCGGCAGGCCATGGCAGAAGTTTAGGTTCATACCCTCAGTTTTATGTAATTCCTGAATTCTCCCACGGGTGTTCCGAAGAGAAGGTATTTCTCGATGAACGAAATGATCCGGTACCTGAGTCTTTCGTGTTTATGAGGCTCGCGCAGCCGGTTTCTCCTGCCCCTGTATTGGAGCTGGTCAGCCCAGTTGAACCGTTCAATCCATTCCTTCATCACTGCCGGATGGGTGCCTTTGAATACCTTCAGCCGGCCCAGTACACCGTAATCAAAATCAAAGTAGCGGATATTTTTCTTCTCCAGTTCCTCGACCCCGGCCACACCCCTGAAATGGGTCTTAAACACGCGGTTCTTGCTTTTCATCAGGTGGGGAGGCCTCACCCACCCGTAATGATACACTTCGGCATCTATTTCAGCCACCCTGAGCTTATATGTACCTTCCCAGTTCCGGTAGCTGATCCCGTCAAACCGCGGTATTTTCCTGAATGACTGGGCATCCTGGAAGGAATGAATATCGGGGTCATTCCTGATGATCCTGATCTCCTTGCGGTACCAGCCGTGCGAATCATGATAATGCACATAATCACCCCAGAAATGAACATACCTGAATATCATACCTTCCACGCTGCGGTTATCGAGCAGTTCCCTGCATCTTGCCTGAATGACAGGCAGGTATTTTTCATGGATCACCTCATCCGCCTGGAGATAAAAGAGCCAGTCACCCGTGCAGTGCGATCGGGCAATGTCGGTCTGGTGCGCATATTCCATCCCTCGGGGATATTTCTCAATATCCCACACCGTATCAATGATCTTTATCGCGGGGCTGCCGATGCTTTCGATCTGCCGTCGTGTGTCGTCATCCGGATCATTATCCCCCAGGGCAATGACAAACTCATCCACTATGGGGAGAATGGACAAGATGGATGCTTTCACCGGGTAATACAGTGTACCCGCATTTCTTGCGAAGGAGAATCCGCTGATCTTCATGTACACCGGCTGTTAATCCATTTCATATTCCAACCTTTCTGCCGTCAAGATTCATGAGGTGTAAAAATAGTACCAAAAATTTTGTTTCTTTACATTACTTACCATAAAATGATCCTTATGAGGCTTCGTTCACACATTTCATTTGTTCTGCTCCTGTTATCCCCGTTTCTGGTGACAGGCCAGCAGGATAATGTCGACCTGAATGTCATCTTCCGGATCAAGCAGGAAGGATTCAGGAATTCGCAGATCAGGGAGTTGTCTTTCTGGATGACCGATTATGTCGGGCCCCGGCTGCCGGCATCGGAAGGTATGAAGAGGGCTTACGACTACACCAGCCGGAAATTGAAGGAGATAGGGCTGGAGAACGTGAGGGTGGAACCATATGGTGAAACGGGACCGGGATGGAATAATCACAAGACCTATGTGGCCATGACCGCTCCATACTACAGTCACCTTATCGGAACACCCAGGGCATGGACGCCCGGCACCAACGGGTTGCTAAAGTCTGAGGTGGCGCTTGTCGAGATACGTGACACGGCTGATTTTGCCCGGTACCGCGGCCAGCTGAAGGGAAAGATCGTTGTTACCGCTCCTGCCGATGAACAACCGTTCTCCTTCCGCGAACAGACCGACCGCTATACCGATGATCAGCTGGCCGAGATGGTCAGGTACAATCCCACCCAGCGCCGCTATGGCAATTTTGACTTCGCCAGGTACATGGCTGAGCGCGAGTTACGGAACAGGATCAACGCCTTCATCGCTTCCGAGGGGGTAGCTGCCATCCTTACCGCCGGAGGATCGTTCGGCACCGTACGCTCATCAGGCGTGACCACCAGGGAGCCGCAGGACCCGGTCGTCACCGAGGTCATCCTCACCTCCGAACACCACGGAAGAATGGTCAGGCTGCTGCAGCACGGGGTAAAGGTTGAAGCAGAGATGGAAATAACGAACTCATTCGATGATTCGGAAAAGAATGATTATAACGTTATCGGCGAAATACCGGGCACGGACAAGAACCTGAAGGACCAGGTAGTGCTCATCGGCGCCCACCTTGACTCATGGCATGGCGGTACAGGCGCCAACGATAACGCCGCCGGCTGCATCACCATGATGGAAGCCATGCGTATCCTCAAAGCGATCGAATTCAAGCCTAGAAGGACCGTACAGATCGCCCTCTGGGGCAGCGAGGAGCAGGGACTGCTCGGATCGCGGGGCTACGCAACAACCTACCTTGGTAACCCCGAGACCCGCGAACTGAAAACAGGCTACCACAATTTCTCCGCTTACTTTAATATTGATAACGGTTCAGGTAAGATACGCGGTATTTACCTGATGGAGAACGATATGATACGACCCCTGTTTGAAGCCTGGTTCAAGCCTTTTAACGATATGGGAGCAGGAACAATTACCCTCCGCAACACCGGGGGAACCGACATCAGCTCCTTTGATGCATTGGGACTGCCGGCTTACCAGTTTATCCAGGACCCCGCCGGTTATGATAAAGGATACCATTCAAACATGGATACCTATGAGCGGCTCATGCTCGACGATATGATGTTCAACGCTGTCGTGGTGGCATCGTTCGTGTATCATGCCGCCATGCGCGATGACCTGCTGCCAAGGAAACCCCTGCCGCCAAAAAGAGAACCCTCCAGACCACCCATGGTACCCTGAAACGGAATTATGAATTTAATTACGTAAATAATTCCGTGGAAATTAATGAATTAATTACGGAATTAAACGGAAAGAGATGAGATCGGGCGGGAGTCCCGCCCTGAACATCACGAATATCCGTTATTTTCCGTCTCTTCACGCAAAACGGCACCTGTCCCATGATCATCGTTTTTTACACCAGGTAGTAACGACCGGTTCGATGATGAAAGGTGCGCCTTCGCATGTAGCACTTCTTGAAAAAATCGTTCTGTGAAATTCTTCAGGCAACAGACTGTCAGACAGGCAATAATTCCTGTTCCCCTCCCCCTGTGCCCTGTCAGCCCGTCCCTGACACCATCTCATGCATAATCCATAAAAAGATTTGACATAATTCTTCTATCTTTGGGTTTTTCATCCTTGGCATGCCGGAAAAAGGGATAACACGCGAGGAAATCGAGCAGCTGCCTCTCATCACGTTCGAGGGCCGGCTGCTTATCATTGACCGGAGGGAGGACTGTGACAGTATCGTGCCCCGCCTTCTCAAACAGCCCATGCTGGGTTTTGATACCGAGACGCGGCCTTCGTTCAGGAAAGGGAGGAAAAACAGGGTGAGCCTGCTGCAACTGGCAACTGAAAACACGGTTTACCTTTTCAGGCTCAACCGTATAGGGTTACCTGCCAACCTGGCCGCGCTGCTGTCCGACCCACGGATCATCAAGGTGGGAGCCGCTGTACGCGAAGATTTGCGCCGGCTGAATGAACTGAGAAAATTTGAACCTGCCGGGTTCATCGACCTGCAGACATTGGCCAAACAGAATAACATACCCGACCTCAGCCTGAGAAAAATGGCCGCCGTGGTACTGAAAAAAAGGATCTCCAAAGCACAGCAACTGTCGAACTGGGATAATACACATCTTACCGAACCACAGAAGCGTTATGCCGCCACCGACGCATGGATCTGTGCCCTCATTTATAAAAAGCTGCTGAGCCAACAACATGAGAGATAATCCCAAATTAATCCTCAAAAAAGACAGGGAACAGTCGGTAAGACGCTTCCATCCATGGATCTTTTCCGGAGCCGTCAGGCGGGTGGAAGATGGGATACAGGAAGGGGATGTGGTGGATGTATACTCCCATGAGGGTGAATTCCTGGCCACAGGTCACTACCAGGCAGGATCCATCGCCGTGAGAATACTGTCGTTTGAGCCGTGCAGCATCGACCATACCTTCTGGTGCGACCGTATTGCCAAGTCATGGCAGAAAAGAATCGCTCTGGGCCTTGCCGGATCACCCTCCACAGATGTGTTCAGGCTCGTGCACGGGGAAGGAGACGGGTTGCCGGGCCTCGTGGCGGATTACTATTCGGGACATGTAGTTATCCAGCTGCATTCGGCCGGCATGTACCGGATGAAACAGATGATTCTCGGCGCCCTGCAGCAGGTGGTTGGCCACCGGCTGCGATCGGTGTACGACAAAAGCTCGGCCACCCTGCCCCATAAGGCCGGCCTTGACCAGAAAGATGGGTATCTTGCGGGTTCCCATGAACAGGTGGTGGTCAGGGAAAACAATCTTTCATTCATCATTGATTGTGAGACAGGCCAGAAAACCGGATTCTACATTGATCAGCGGGATAACCGGATGCTCCTTTCATCCTATGCAGGTGGCCGTAAGGTGCTTAACCTGTTCGGTTATTCCGGCGGCTTCTCCGTGTACGCGTTGAAAGGCGGGGCCGCCCTGGTGCATACCGTCGATTCTTCGGAGAAAGCGATACAGCTGGCAGAAGGGAACGTACGGCTGAATGCCGGCGACGACGCACCACACCGCGGTTTTGTTGCCGACAGCTTTGATTTCCTCCAGCGCTCCCCCGAGCCATACGATCTGATGATCCTCGATCCTCCGGCCTTCGCCAAACACGGCAAGGTGCTCAGCCAGGCACTGAAAGGGTACAGGCGGCTGAACGCCATGGCTATGGAAAAGATCGCCCCGGGAGGTATAATATTCACTTTTTCCTGCTCCCAGGTGGTCAGCCGCGACGATTTCCGCAGGGCAGTCTTCACCTCGGCAACCCTCGCCGGTAGGAATGTATCGGTCATCCACACACTGGGGCAGCCTCCCGACCACCCGGTGAACATCTATCACCCGGAAGGTGAATACCTGAAAGGCTTGGTGCTGCTGGTGGAATAAACCCGGCTGGCGGGGAGGACGCAGGCATGCACGTGACCGATAAAATCCCTGTGATGAAACGTTGCGGGAAAGTACTACAGTGAGGAATCATCCCTCGTTTGCCGGGGCTTCCATATGAGAGACACCACGACACCCATGGCAAGGATGAACACCACCACCCCCAGCAGGTAAAGGTTAAAACTTTTGCCGAGCAGATCCTTAAGGAAATCGGCAACCAGCATCTTAATCCCTATGATAAGAAGAACCAGTGACAGGGCGGGTTTGAGGAAACGGAACTTGTTCAGCATTCCGGCCAGGGCGAAATACAGTGAACGGAGGCCCAGGATGGCAAACACGTTACTGGTGAAAACAAGGAAGGGATCGCCGGTGATGGCGAAGATGGCAGGGATGGAGTCAACGGCAAAGATCAGGTCGGTCGTCTCTATCATCACCAGGGCAATGGCCAGGGGCGTGAGCATAATGGTGCCCGGGCTGGCTTTTTCCACGGCCTCGTCCAGTTCAATGATACCGCCGGGTACCACCGCCTTATGTGAAGCCGTGGATCCGGCCCGCACCACGAAATAGGAGCCATGGTAGCGGGATGTAACGGGGAACAGACGCCGTGCAAACCGCACCAGGAAATTCCTGTTGGGATCCGCACTCTCATGCTTCATGAAAAACATCCGGATGGCGGTAAAGATGAGGAATACGCCAAAGACATAGAGGATCCAGTGGAAGGTGGCGATGAGGGCAGCCCCCACGCCTATCATGGTGCCGCGCAACACCAGTGCTCCCAGTATGCCCCAGAACAACAGGCGATGCTGGTACATGGGCGGCACACCAAAATAAGCCATGATCATGGCAATAACAAAAATATTATCCATGCTCAGCGACTCCTCAACAATGTAACCCGTAAGGTATTTGATGGCTGCCGTGGTACCTGTGTTGTGAATATTATCCACGGGATCCCTCATGCTCCCGAGATAATCGAACCACGGGTTTTCTCCCGATTTTCCGCCGTAAGCGAAAAAGATGAATACGGCAAACAACAGCGCCAGGGTTATCCAGAAGCCAGTCCATTTCAGCGCTTCACCGGTGGAGATCACATGAGATTTGCGGTTGAGGACACCCAGATCGAGGGCCAGCAGTGAGAGAATCAAAAGAATAAATCCTGTCCAGAGCAGAAACATACCGTTTACCAAATAAAAAACAGACTGCCTTTCAGCAGCCTGGTCTGCCGGTAATCAGCGCCTTTCATCCCTTCGTTGCCCGGTCAGCACACCAATCACCGTATTCCCGGGTCAAAAATAAGAAATATTCGTCAGGTAATATGGTTCCTGCCTTGTGATAATTTTTCAGGTTTTACCTGCCGAACACATATTTTCGTTCGATCACGTACGGTGAGTGCAGATCGGTGGTGGTTTGACCGACGATATAGAACACCTGCCCCTTGGTGGGGTTCCCCAGGACACATTGTCCCACACCGTTTTTTACAGGCATGGGCTTAGCATACCGGTCAAAGAATTTTCCATCCACCAGCCTTCCCAGGTAATATTTGGCATCGATAGACAGGTTGGAGAAGCTTACCTCGAGCAACACTTGGCCCTGGGCATTCCTTTTCAGCTTGAATGCCAGGTCAGGGTAAGTACGGATTGTGTCACCATACTGTGTTAGTTCAACCAGATCGGTCCCGGGAGCGCTGAACCGGTAAGATACCTGAGACATCAGCTGGCCGCTTTTATAGTACTTTTTCTCAACACCGTGGTTCTCGTCCTTGTAAAAGGTACGTTCCTGATACAGTTCACCCGTGGGATGGAAGATTTTCTCCATTCCTTCCTTCTGTCCCCTGACATAATGCGCTACACCATTCAGTTTGCCGTCCTTGTAATAAGTATACGCAGGCCCGTCCTTGATCCCGTTCAGCAAGGTTACCTTTGAGATCAGTCGGCCGTCCTGGGAATAATACTCCTTCACCACATGGTTGATACTGTCAGGATGAACCCGGCTTTGGGTGCTCTGCTTACCTGTGCACGAGCAGACCATTACCGAAATAATCAATAGTGGCAGACGGTTCATATTGAATCGCATTTAATTATTTTAACAAGTTACGAAAATTGCGGAAGATTTTCATCACCGGTAATACACTTTTTAAACATTTTGACAGAAGTACATGGATCCCCGGGTGATCATTCATACTTAAGGCTGTCCGCCGGGTTGATACGTGAAGCCTTATACACCCGGCTGCTGACTGTCGCCAGGGCGATGATCAGGGTAAGCAGGGTGACCAGCAGGAACACCCACGGGGTGACGGAGATACGGTAGGCAAAATTCATCAGCCAGCGATGAACCACGTACCATGCCAGAGGATACGCCAACAGGTTGGCCAACAAAACACGGAGGGTAAACTGCCCTGTCAGCAGGCTGAGTATCTCCGTCGCACCGGCTCCCAGGGATTTTCGTATCCCTATCTCCCTGTACCTCCTTTCAATGGTGAACACAGCCATGGCAAACAACCCCATGCCGGCGATTACCACGGCAAGGATGGATGAATACATCAGTATCCTGCCAAACTGCTGCTCCCTCCTGTAAATCCGATCAATATGCTCATCCAGGAAATAAAAGTTGAAAGCCTGGCCGGGTATGACCTGACGGAACGTCTCCCCGATGTTCTGTACTATTCGCTCATCCACACTCCCCAGTTTCAACAGGAGGTTGGAAGTGCGGTACAAAGAGTCAGGAGTAATCACCAGCGACATCACCCGGTCATACAAAGGCTGGTAATGAAAGTCCTTCACCACACCGATGATTTCCCTTTTCCCGTCCCGGGAAATGAACTTCCCGACCGGATCCGCCCATCCCAGTTCCTCCGTCAGGGCTTCATTAACGAGTATGGTATGGACATCGGAAGGCATCTCTTTTGAGAAGTTCCTTCCCTTAACGATTTGCAAACCCATGGCTCCGATAAAATCCTCGTCAATATCAAGGGCGTGAAACATCAGCGGTTTGTCGAACCCTTCCGGCAGGTATCCGTTCTGTGTAAATCCATGACCCGGCACCTCCGAACACATGGTAGCGCTCCTCACCCCGCTGATCCGGAGAAATGATTCCTTCAGAAGGGATATCTTGCCCTTCATCTCTTCGTTAATCATCGGGATTACCATCACCTGTTCCTTTTCGAATCCCATGTCTTTCTTTTTAAGAAACTGTAACTGCATGAATATGAATACAGTAGTAATGATCAGTACCACAGAGATGATGTTTTGTATCACCACCAGTATATCCCTAAAAAGGGATTTACCACTCACAGTACCGATCATTTTTTTGAGGACAGGCACGGGATCAAAGGCACTGATATAGAACGAGGGATAAGCGCTGGCAACAACACCCACCGCAATGAAAAACAGCGGAAAGGCTACGGCGAGCACCCACGGGCTGATCTCGTTAAGGCTGAGGGTGGTACCGCTCAGCTCACTGAACCATGGCAACAGGACAACCGTCAGGAAGAGGGCTATAACGCCTGAAATGAAGGTCAGCAGTACCGATTCGGAGATAAATTGCATCATAAGCCTCCCCCTGCCAGCACCCGCCACCTTTCGTATACCCACCTCCCTCAGCCGTATGGAAGCCCTCGCGGTGGTGAGATTGATATAGTTGAAACATGCAATCAGTAGGATGAGAAGAGCTACCAGCGAAACGATCATGGTGCGCGTGACGGTGCCTGAGGGAGACATCTCATTATCAAGGCGGGAAAAGAGGTGAATGCGTTTGAAAGGTTGAAGAAAAACATCCACCCGGGCCCCTGCTGGTTCAAACTGCCGGTTCACTTTCTCATACAACAGTTCAGGGAGTTTATTCTCCAGTGCGGAAATATCAGTGTTCGGCGTCATGAGAAGGAAGGTATAAAAGCTGAATCCCCCGTCCCATCCCATGTAAGGCTGGTATTCCCTTATCAGCCGTTCGAAGGGAATGACACAATCGAATTGTATGGTGGAATTGCCGGGCACATCATCTGCTATACCGGTAACAACAAGATCCAGCTGTTCATTCAACACTATGTTCCTGCCCAGGGGGTTTTCTTCCCCGAAGATTTTATCGGCCAGGGTACGGGTAATGACAACACCGGCAGGGTCTGCCAAAACCCTTGCGGGATCGCCCGCCAGCAGGGGAAAACTGAATACAGTGAAGAAGGAAGAGTCGGCATACAGGCAGTTCACACCAGTGTAGTTCCTTTCACCATATTTCAGGTTGACGGCATCGCTGCCGCTCATCCTCACATAATGCTCCACCCAGGGGTATGCATCGCGCATGGCCGGACCCAGCGGCAGATTCGTGATGGGCGCCAACTGAACATTATCCTGCATGGTTAATTGCATGTTCGCCCGGTATATGTGATCCAGATTCTCATGAAAACGGTCAAAGGAAACATCGTGCAACACATATAGTGCAATAAGCATGGTGCACGTGAGACCGGTGGATAATCCCAGGATGTTGGTCAGGGAATACGCCGGATACCTGCGGAAGATCCTCAGGGTTATGAGCAAATAATTCCTTAACATGTTACAGTGACCGTTTCTTGTACAAATCAGTTATTTGGAATGGTTCATAAATATAGTCTTTATGAACGAAAAGTAACGCCCGGGATCAATATAATAAGGAGACGGTGGATGCCCAGATATTATCTGCTGATTTTGAGGTGATTGAGATAGCAGTCGCCCCTCTTCCTTCCCGCATTTTCCCATGATGTAAATAACAATCAAATAATTCGTAACTTTGCCTGTTTTTCAGTTCGACAGATGACCGGTTGCATGCCGGTATGATGGCAGGAAGGAAGGAAACACATAGAATGCTGAATGAAACTGATGGACGCATATAAGACCAACGCGCTTACCCGGCTGAACGGCAGGAACCTGTATTATTTTTTCCTGGCAGGAGCGAAGAATCTCCTGGATCACCAGGCTGAGATCAACAAGATCAATGTTTTTCCCGTGCCGGATGCAGACACAGGCACGAACCTGGCATCCACCATACGTTCCATCATTGACAATGTCCGTCCTCAGCGATCGTACAAGGCTACTGCTGAATCCATTGCCGTTGCGGCGCTGAACGGGGCACGTGGCAATTCGGGTGTCATCTTTGCACAGTTCCTTTACGGACTGAATGCCGAGACCTCGGACTGCAGCGAGATCACCGTCCCGCATTTCGCCGAGTCGGTAAAGAAAGCCATTGCATATATTTATGAAGCCATAGCCCACCCTGTGGAGGGCACCATGCTCACGGTGATGCGGGAGTGGGCCGAATTCATTGAAGAGCGGAAGAGCAAACTGCACGACTTCACCCACCTGCTCACCGAATCGATCGAAGCAGCCAAACATTCGCTGAAGGAAACCACGAGAAAACTGAAAGTGCTGGCAACCAACAATGTTGTTGATGCGGGAGCCAAAGGATTTGTCGTGTTCCTTGAAGGCATCCTCGAGTTTGTCCGGTCGAGGAACTTCAAACAGATATTATCCGTCGGTAGCAATGCTTCCAATATTGAGATGGAAGTTCACCCGGCCCACGAAAACATACAGTTCCGTTACTGTACAGAGGGATTGATCAGGGATGTGAAGCTTTCTCACGATGCCATGAGAAGTCTTCTCGAATCGTTCGGCGATTCGGTGGTGATTGCCGGATCGGAAAAAATGATGCGTATCCATGTGCATACCGACAGACCTGCACGGCTGTTTACCGACCTGCGGCCATACGGCACTCTCACTTTCCAGAAAGCCGATGATATGGTGCTGCAGCAGGAAGTGGCCTATCAACGCAAGTATAATATCGCCCTGGTGACCGATTCCACCTGTGACCTTCCCCAGCCGTTCATCGAGGAACATCAGATCCAAATGGTACCGGTTCTCATCCAGGTGGACGGAAACAATTACCTCGACCGGGTGACCATTGACCCGGAAGAGTTCTACAAACTGAGCGATGAGACACAAAGCCTGCCCTCCACCTCACAGGTGAACGAGCAAACATTCGTGAACCTCTATTCATACCTGGCAAGCCATTATGATGCCATCATATCCATCCACCTCTCAGGCTATTTCAGCGGAACCGTGAAGAATGCCATGACGGCGGCAGAAAAAATCAGCAGGGAGTCGGGAAAGGAAATCGTCGTGATGGATTCACTCACCATCTCATCCGGTATGGGGCTGCAGGTACTGGAAATCATCAAGGCTATTGCTGAAGGAATTCCATTGCACGAAATAAAAACAAGGATGGAATCGCTGAGGCATCGTTCAAGGGTGTTTGTCACCGTGAAGACACTCCGTAACCTTGTGCGAAGCGGGAGGGTCAGCCCTCTGAAGGGGAAAATCGCCAGCCTGCTGAATATCAAACCGGTGATCTCCGTGGATGAGGAGGGAAAAACCTTTCAGTTCGGAAAAGCCGTCTCACAGAGGCGGACTATGAAGAAAGTAATGAAGGAAGTGAAACATATCGCATCGCAGCGGAAGATCAGGTCATACTCCATCATGCATGTAAGGAACCCCGAGGGAGCGGGCTGGTTCGCAAAAAAGATGGAGAAGATCACCGGTCAGAAACCCGTGTCTGTGGTCAATGTTACCCCTGCTATCGCACTTCATGCCGGTATGGGAGCCGTTGCCCTGGCTGTGCTGACCGACAACCCGTCCTGAATAGTGATTCCTCCAGGTGAAAGAGGAAAAAAATAGAATACATGACACCACGGGGGCAATACAGAACACTTGTTTTTCTCCTTTCCAAACGCGCTACCGTCAACCTGCAGGCACCGGCTCCGAGATAGCCTGTGCTTCCTTAAAACGCTGCTCTGAAATGGTCTATCACATAAAATAATGGCTTATGATACGCACATCACGGCTTACTCCCGTCATTTTATCCCTGCTTTTACTGGCATCATGCCAGAAGAAGGCGGTTGAACCGCCGCTGGCCGGCAAGGTTCCTTACGAGCTGGTCCATCATGGCGTAACCCGCACTGATCCCTATTACTGGATGCGGCTGACCGATCAACAGAAAACAGCCGAGATGCCCGACTCCCAGACACAGAAAGTGCTGGACTACCTGAATGCCGAGAATGCATACCTGGCATCGGTGATGAAACACACGGAAACCCTCCAGCAGAAGCTGTATGATGAGATAGTGGGCAGGATTAAACAGGACGACTCCACAGTGCCCGTGTTTGATAACGGTTACTGGTACTATAGCCGGTATGAACCGGGAAAAGAATATGCCATTCATTGCCGCAGGAAAGGAACCATGGATGCTCCTGAGGAGATCATCATGGATGAGAATAGCCTGGCCGCCGGACATGACTTCTTCTCACTGTCGGGCCTCAGTGTCAGCCCTGATAACCGGGTTGTGGCATATGGCATTGATACCGTCGGGCGACGGTGGTATACCATCTGCTTCAACGAGATTGAATCGGGAATGCCGCTACCCGACAGGCTTGTTAACACCGAAGGTGATATCACCTGGGGCAACGACAGCAAAACAACATTCTATACTACAAAGGACGCGGAGACACTGCGCTCCGACAGGATCTGGAGACATTCCCTGGGCACACCCCAGGCAGAGGACAAAGAAATTTACCATGAAACCGACGAGACATTCTCTGCCGGTATATTCAAAACCAGAAGCAGAAAATATCTTGTTATCGCATCCTACCAGACATTGTCAACAGAGTACTGGTACCTCGATGCCGATAATCCCGTGGGACAGTTCACCCTGTTCCAGGCAAGGGAAAAAGACCATGAATATTCTGTCGACCACCTCGGTGATCATTTCTTCATCCGTACCAATACCGGAGGGGCGAAAAATTTCAGGCTGATGAGAACCCCCGTGAACAAGACCGAAAAGAAATACTGGATGGATGTTCTCCCGCACCGCGACAGCGTGTTGCTGGAAAACTTCGAACTGTTCAACGATTACCTGGTGGCGGAGGAAAGGATCGGGGGCCTGACCCGCCTCAGGGTCATACGATGGGACGGCAGAGGCGACCATTACCTTGATACCGGCGAGGAGACCTATGTGATTTCCACCCATGCAAATCCCCAGCTAGATACAAAGCTCCTGCGCTACCATTATTCATCGCTCACCACTCCCTCCTCCATATATGATTATGATATGGAGAGCCGGGAGAAGAAACTGTTGAAACAGGACGAGGTGCTGGGCGGATTCGACCGTAACAACTATGAGGCCAGGCGGCTCTTTGCCATTGCCCCCGACACGACCTGGGTACCCATCTCGCTGGTGTACAGGAAAGGGATCCGCCTTGACGGAAGCCACCCGCTCCTCCTGTACGGCTACGGATCGTATGGATTCTCCATGGATCCTTATTTCAGATCCGACCGGCTTAGCCTGCTTGACCGGGGTTTCATCTATGCCATTGCCCATGTCCGCGGCGGTAGTGAAATGGGCCGTCAGTGGTATGAGGATGGCAAGCTGCTGAAAAAGATAAATACCTTCACTGATTTCAATGCTTGTGCCCGTTACCTCATCGAACAGAATTATACGAATCCGGGCCGTTTGTTTGCCATGGGCGGCAGCGCCGGCGGACTACTGATAGGTGCCGTCATCAACCTGGAGCCGCAGCTCTACAGGGGAGTGGTGGCCGCCGTACCTTTTGTCGATGTGGTAACCACCATGCTTGATGAATCCATCCCATTGACCACCAGTGAATATGACGAATGGGGAAATCCCAACCAGAAGGAATACTTCGATTATATGCTCTCTTATTCTCCCTATGATAACATTAAAGCAATGGATTACCCGAACATCCTGGTGACCACGGGCTTCTGGGATTCGCAGGTACAGTACTGGGAACCGGCCAAATGGGTGGCCAGGCTGAGAAATATGAAAACTGACAATAACATGCTCCTCTTCAGCATCAACATGGATGCCGGCCACGGAGGAGCATCCGGCCGCTTCAGGAGATACAGGGAGATCGCCCTCGAGTATGCATTCATGCTTGACCTGGCAGGAATAAAAGAGTGAACGGGGAAGTTTACACCGGCAGTGAATGGCCGGCGTTACTCCCTCCCTCATCCCACCACCAGGGTATATCATCATGGAATTACGTAATTATATGAGAGGTATTTCGGTAATTAATTACGTAATTAATAACATAATTGAGCGCTGCGTTCGCATATCTGATTTATGCTGAATCATGTACCGCACCCTTATACTCAGGACGAAAAGCGTGGACCGGTTCGGTGAATCGCGTCGTGCGGGGTGTTGACGTTTGAAGCGCCTGTACCGGACAGGCAGGGGCTCAGCATCCCGGCTGCCGGTTATTTCATGGAAGACCGCAACACTCGT
>JAXDBV010000070.1:0-4522 GCA_034678415.1 Bacteroidales bacterium | reverse complement strand
TACCCTGTGTTCCTCATGTAATTCCTCTGCGGCCGTCACTCCCGGGATAAGGCCTGTGAGAGGGTCAATACCTTCGACGAATGATCAGAAAGAAGTGAAACTGCGCAGAACGAACAGGGATGAACCTGAGCATGTTGATCTTATGAAATAAACGAAACCACTGAAGGCCTGAGGGGTGATCAACAAAGGGTGTCCGTACTCATTTTCCTTTGTATCTTATTCCCGGGGGTATACCTCAATGATACGCACCCTCTCACAATGCTTTCACTTCAGCAATCAGCGCCTGCAGCGACGCTTTAGCATCGCCGAAAAGCATCCGGGTTTTTTCGTGGAAGAACAGCATATTTTCTATGGCGGCATATCCTTTCCCCATTCCCCGTTTCATCACGATGATGTTTTTTGCATCCCTGGCCTTCACAATAGGCATACCGTATATCGGGCTTCCCGGGTCGTCTTCCGCCGCAGGATTCACCACATCATTGGCTCCGATAACAACAACGGCATCTATGTTGGGCATATCAGGATTCATCTCCTCCGATTCCACCAGTTTATCATATGGCACGTCTGCTTCAGCGAGAAGTACGTTCATATGTCCCGGCATCCTTCCTGCAACGGAATGGATACAGTATTTCACCTCCACTCCCTTCTCTTCGAGGAGTTTTTCCAGCTCATGGCATGCATGCTGAGCCTGAGCTACGGCCAGGCCATAGCCGGGAACGATTGCCACCTTGTGGGAGTATGCGAGCAACACCGCCGCATCGCTCACGCTAATTTCTTTCACCGTGCCATCACCGGCTGCCACAGCCGATGACCCGCCACCGAATGCCCCCACGATAACATTGAGCAAGGAACGGTTCATCGCCCTGCACATGAGAATGGTCAGTATGGTTCCTGCCGAACCGACAAGGATACCACCGGTGAGCATCACCTGGTTATTATACAAGAATCCTCCCATGGCTGCCGCCACACCGGTGAATGAATTCAGGAGGGATATTACCACCGGCATATCCGCCCCGCCAATAGGTATGACAAAGAGGACACCATACGACAGAGAAAATGCGAACAGGGCATAAACCCAAGGCATAACATTCTTCGGATCGGCTTGTCCCCGGGTCATGATAAAAATGATAAACGCTAGCAGCACCAAAAGAAGCGTGCCGTTAATATACCGCATGAATTTCCACCTCGGATCACCAATCCATCCGTCGAGCTTACCAAAGGCGATCATGCTTCCCGCAAATGATACCGAGCCGATCATCAGTCCCAGGAGGATTGCCAGAACATGACCGTTGAACAATCCCGATCGGGCAATAAGCTCGGGGCTGATGTGAGGAAACTCCATGATGGAGATCAGTGCCGCGGCGGCTCCGCCCATGCCGTTGAAGAAAGAAACGAGCTGTGGCATGGCTGTCATTTTGACACGCCTGGCAATGATCCATCCGATGATGGTGCCGATAGCGATGGCCGAGATGATGAATCCCAGGTTACGAATCGGTTCACCGTCTTTCCTGTGAAACAGTATAGTGGCAATAATGGCCAGTGCCATACCCACCGCCGCCCAGAAATTACCTTTGCGGGCTGTATCAGGATGACTCAACATTTTGAGGCCAAACACAAAGAGGATGGATGCTATAATATAAATGATCTCCAGTACCGAATCTCCCGGGGTGAACTGCAGCAAACGATGTACTTCAACCAGTTTTTCCATGAATCAGCTCTTTTTCGGTTTCTTTTTAAACATCTCCAGCATCCTGCCTGTCACGGCAAACCCTCCCACCACGTTAAGCGTACCAAGCACGACGGCGAGAAAGCCCACGATCATCGATCCGGCGGTGTGGGCATGACCCATCACGATAATAGCGCCGATAATCACTACCCCGTGTATGGCATTAGCACCCGACATCAGCGGTGTGTGAAGGATAGCCGGCACGTGTGAGATCACTTCAATACCCAGAAAGACAGAGAGCGCAATAATGAATATCGCTTCCCTGTGAACATAAATAAACTTCAAAATTTCTTCCATGAACAGTTATTTTATCAAATCCTTGACTTTCTCATTCACGATCTGCCCGTTGTGCGACACGCAGGTTCCTCTGACGATCTCATCGTCAAAATTGAGGTTCAGGCTGCCGTCGATGTTGATCATGAGTTTCAGAAAATTGACGATGTTATTGCCGAACATCTTGCTGGCATGGGTAGACATTTCCGAGGGACAGTTTGATTTCCCGATGATCTTCACCTGATTAAGGATCACTGTCTCGTTCTCCCTTGTGAGCTCACAGTTCCCACCCGAGGAAGCTGCCAGGTCGATGATCACTGCCACCGGCTGCATCGCTTCAACCGTTTTTTTCGTGAGGAGGACAGGGGCTCTTTTACCCGGTATCTGCGCCGTGCATATCACCACATCAGAATTAACCGCATGCCGGTGTATCAATTCCTGCTGACGTCTTATGAATTCCTCTGTCTGTTCAACGGCATAGCCGCCAGCTGCGGCATCTTCCCTTGCGCCCTCCACCTCGATGAATTTGGCTCCGAGGCTCAAGACCTGTTCCTTCACCGCCGACCGCACATCAAACGCTTCCACCACGGCCCCCAGTCTGCGTGCGGTAGCTATGGCCATCAACCCGGCAACCCCGGCCCCCAGTACCAGCACCCTGGCCGGCCTGATGGTACCTGCTGCCGTCATCAGCATAGGAAAGAAAACAGGCAGATGACAGGCTGCTTCAAGAACCGCTTTATATCCCGATACTGTTGCCATTGAGGAAAGAATATCCATTGACTGGGCACGGGTGATCCTGGGAATTATCTCCATGCTGAATACCGTCAATCTCCTGGAAGTCATATCTTTCACAAGATCGTGGTTGGTATAAGGACTGATCACGCCCAGGTACACCTGTCCCGGTCGCATGTAAGCCAGTTCCTCTGCCTCCGGAAGATTGATCTTTATGACCACATCCGATCCGGTAATCACCCCCTGCCTGTCCTTAACCTGGGCACCCGCTTCTTCATACTTCTCATCACTCATCCGGGCACCCATACCGGCACTCCTCTCCACCAGCACACCACACTTCAGCTTTACCAAGACTTTCACAGCATCAGGAAGAAGAGCCACCCGGTTTTCCCAGGATGGCTCTCTTAAAACTCCTATGTTCATAAATGAAATGCTAGTTAAATTCTGTCTCCCCAAAAATAGTGCTTTTGATCACAACGTCGACCGGCAGAACATATTATTCGACATGTTTGTTACTTAAAATTATGACTAACAATTACACCCGGGCGATAAATGGATCCTGCATTTACTGAAAACAGTATTTCATTCAGATATATCGACATATATAAACAGTAAAAGTTTATTACATTTGAAAATACTTCACATTCTTTACCGGTAAGGCATTTACAATCATGGACAAGTATTCATACCTGGGAAACCTGGAATTAGGAGTTATCGACGACCTGTACAGGCAATACCTGGATAATCCTCAAAATGTTGAACACGGCTGGCAGAAGTTTTTTGAAGGCTTTGAGTTTGCCAGGACGGTTTTTAAGGATGCCGTTTCAACCGCTGTTGATCTTGAAAAGGAATTCAGGGTGATCAACCTGATTGAAGACTACCGGATGAGGGGACACCTGTTCACCGAAACCAACCCGGTAAGGTCAAGAAGGAAATATACTCCAACCCTGGATAGTGAGAACTACAAACTTACCACTCAAGATCTTGAGACGGTATTCCAGGCAGGTAATCATATCGGGATCGGGCCTGCAACGCTGAAAGATATCATATCGCACCTGAAACAAACATATTGTCGTTCCATCGGGGTTGAGTATAAGTTTATCCGCAATCCGGAGGTGGTTGAATGGCTGCGGCAGAAGATGGAATCGACGCGCAATACACCGGTGTTTAGTGCGGAGGAGAAAAAAATGATCTTTCAGCATCTGAAACGGGCGGTAGGGTTCGAAAAATTCATCCACAGGAAATTCATCGGTCAGAAGAGGTTTTCTCTTGAGGGCGGGGAGACGCTGATCCCCGGGTTGATTGCTCTTATCGACCATGGCGCAGGGCTCGGGATCGAAGAATTCGTTATCGGGATGTCTCACCGCGGAAGGTTGAACACCCTGGCGAACGTAATAAGAAAACCCTACGAGGATATCTTCCGTGAGTTCAGCGGTAAATCGTACGACAACGGCATTTCGCTGGGCGACGTGAAATACCACCTGGGGTACTGTCATGAGGTCAAGACCGGCCAGGGGTACACTGTCAGGCTCAACCTGTGCCCCAATCCATCACACCTCGAGGCGGTATCACCGGTCGTTGAAGGAATCGCCAGGGCAATGATCCATCATCAGTATGGGGATGACTTCAATAAACTATGCCCCATTCTCATCCACGGCGATGCGGCCATCGCCGCCCAGGGAGTGGTTTATGAGGTGCTGCAGATGTCACAGCTGGAAGGATATAGAACGGGAGGAACGATCCACCTTGTGATCAATAACCAGGTAGGATTCACTACCAACTACCTCGACG
>JAXDBV010000069.1:0-14858 GCA_034678415.1 Bacteroidales bacterium | reverse complement strand
CAGTTCATCTTTTATGTCACTGCCCACCGCTATGTGGTGAACAGTACCCGCTTTTTCGCGGTTGCACTGTCACCTTTCATCATCGTCAGTACCCTGCTCGCCTGGCTTTGTTTCAACACAGGATCTGAACTGACAGCATGGTCCTTCCTTATCGCCCTCTTCGCCCACAGCACCATGTGCATCGGTGATGTTGCCATGATCAGCTTCTTCCTTGAGCACAAGGCGAAAAAGCTGTACACCTTTGACGATGTGAAAGAAAAGACTTCCTATTTTTACGAAAAAATCATCCGATGAACCGCTTTAGAAAAGCCCTCGTCAGGAAGCCGGGTATGAATTTCCAAGCTGGGCTCACCTCCTCGCAGCTGGGTGTTCCCGATTATGCGCTGACCCTGCGTCAGCACCATGACTATTGTTCTGCCCTGGTAAAGTGTGGCCTTGACCTTTTCATGCTGGATCCCAATGAGCAGTATCCCGACAGCCCTTTCGTGGAAGACACCTGTGTGCTGACCGCACGGTCGGCTATCATCACGCGACCCGGGCATATATCAAGGAGGGGGGAAGAGGAAGAGATTGCCGCATTCTTCAGGGATCACCGCATGCTCAGGAGAATTACCGAACCGGGAACTATAGACGGCGGTGATGTGCTGCAGGTAAATAACCGTTTCTTCATCGGGCTCTCCGGAAGATCCAATAAGGAAGGGATAAGGCAGATGGAACAAATCCTGAAGGAGGAAGGATATACGGCGGATGTGGTAGAACTGAAGAACTACCTCCACCTGAAAGCTGCCGTCAATTATCTGGGCGATGAAACCCTCATCATGCATGAACATTTTGAAGCAGGAACCCCCTTCAGCCACTATAACATCATCCGCGTTTCCGACAGGGAATCATATGCGGCCAATTGCCTCAGGATCAACGATACCATTCTTGTGCCCGAAGGGTTCCCTGAGACCCTGGAGAAAATAAAAAAGCTGAATATCCCTGTGTTAGAACTGCAGGTCTCCGAGTTCAGAAAGATGGATGGCGGGCTAACCTGCCTTTCGCTGAGATTTTAAAGCGGCATATGAAATACAAGGAAAGACTGTTGGCGGGGCTGCCCCGCATGTTCTGGGTAGTGAACAGTCTTGAGCTTTTCGAGCGCATGGCGTATTACGGTATCTTCAACCTCCTGGCGCTGTACCTCACCAGCTCTCCCGACACGGGTGCCCTCGGCTTCAGCCAGACAGAAAAAGGTCTGCTGATGGGCACCGTGAATATGATCCTCTATTTCCTTCCCGTCATCACCGGCTCCATAGCCGACAGGTTTGGCTATAAGAAAGTGCTGACCATTGCCTTTATTATCCTCACCTCAGGATATTACCTTATGGGACAGGTACGCAGCTATCCCATGGTGTTTGTCTCTTTTCTCTACGTGGCCATAGGAGCCGCCCTCTTCAAACCCATTATCTCTGCCACCATCGCCAAGGTTACCGGTGACAGGAATGTATCGGTCGGATTCGGGATCTTTTACATGGTGGTGAACATAGGCGCCATGATAGGGCCGGTCGTTGCATCAGAGCTCCGTGAAACAGACTGGCATTATGTGTTCATCATGTCTTCATCGGCCATCCTCGTCAATATCCTTATCCTGTTTCTCTTCTTCAGGGATCCCGATGAAAAGCCTTTGGGCGAGAGGCTTCCGGAAGCCATCGCAAAGGTATTTTCAAATATTTACCTGGCGCTGAAAGATTTCCGCTTCCTCACGTTTCTTCTTATCGTTTCCGGGGCATGGGCAGTCTACTGGCAACTTTTCTACAGCATGCCGGTATTCATTGACCAGTGGGTCGATACCACCGTCATATACCGTGCGCTGGAACAACTGTCACCCGGTCTTGCGCGGGCGGCCGGCACGGCTGACGGAACCATACTGGCCGAGAAGATCATCACGCTGGATGCTTTTTATATCGTTCTCCTCCAGGTGTTTATCAGCAGATTCATGACCCGCTTCAATCCCCTGGGTACCATAGTCGCCGGTATTCTGATCAACACCCTGGGGCTCGTACTGGCCTTCACCACCAGGAACGGATTGTTCCTGGTGCTGGCGCTGTTCATTTTCGGTATCGGTGAGATGACATTCTCACCCAAGATCCTTGAGTATATTGCGCGGATAGCCCCGCGCGACAAGGCAGCCCTTTATATGGGTGCGCAGTTCATGCCTATCGCCCTCGGCAACTTTATCTGCGGCATCATCTCCGGCAGGGGATATGAGTGGCTGGCCGACAAGCACCGGCTGCTGGCCACGGAACTGACACGACAGGGATACATGTTACCTTCAACAGCCGGGGAAAGCAGCCATGAATATGTCACCAGGGCTTGTGAATTGTTACAGGTCAGCCCCCACAGGCTTGACGACCTGCTATGGTCAGCATACCATCCATGGAAATTCATGGTGGCGCTGCTGGCTCTCGGCTTGCTGACAGCTGCATCCCTTTTCGTATATGACCGGATAACGAGTAGAAAAAATACTTAAGTTAGCATTTATGGATGCCGAGATTACAATCATCGGTGCAGGGGTTGTTGGCCTTGCCATTGCCGCAAAGCTTTCGGAGAAACAGCAGGGGATCATCGTTGTGGAGAGGCATAAGAAATTCGGGCAGGAGACCAGCAGCCGCAACAGCGAGGTGATCCACTCGGGTATCAACTACCCTCCGGGATCGCTGAAAGCCAGGCTTTGCGTGGAAGGGAAGAAGATGCTGTACGCTTTCTGCGAAAAGTATGATATCCCGCATAAAGCCTGCGGCAAGCTCGTGGTGGCTACCACAGAAACAGAAATCATACAGCTGAAACAGGTTCATGTGCTTTCGAGAAAAAATTCTGTTGACCATGTTGAATGGATTGATGAGAGGGGCATCAGACGGCTTGAACCCCGGGTGAGGGCACTGGCGGCCCTCCACTATCCCACAACGGGTATCATTGACACACACAGCCTGATGAAACAGCTGGAAACCCTGGCGAAAATACAGGGAGTTGAGTTTGCCTACGGTGCGGAAGTCATCGGGGCACTGAAACAAAAGGAGGGATACATGATCCGTCTGAGGGATGTCGAGGGATCAGACGTAACGTTCACCACGAGAACAGTGATCAACGCCGCCGGGCTGGAGGCCGATCACATTGCAGCAATGGCGGGGATGAAAAAACCTGAATACAGGATTCATTTCTGCAAAGGGGAATACTTCCGTGTCACCGGTGGAAAACACAGATACATCAACAGGTTGATATATCCTGTTCAGGCAAAGGATTCCGTGAGCCTGGGGATTCATGCCACCCTTGACCTGGGAGGACAGATGAAACTGGGGCCGAATGCTTTTTACCTGAAGGAACGAGTGTATGACTATTCAGTTGCCCCCTCCCATGCACATGATTTTTTCATTTCCGCTTCCCGCTTCCTCCCGTTTATCGATGAATGCGACCTGGCACCCGACATGGCCGGTATACGGCCCAAGCTGCAGAGAGAGGGAGAACCGGTGAAGGACTGGATCATACGGAATGAGGAAAAGAACGGTTACCCGCAATGGATCAACCTCATCGGCATGGAATCGCCTGCCCTCACCTCATGCCTCGCCATAGCCACGAAGGTTGCTGAATTTTTAAAAACCTGACAGGGGGAGATTAATAACCGGTCAATTGTCCGGTCTTACAAGCGCCGATGCATGCATCCGGTTTTAACTCAAAACAGCAACATCTCTGTTTACCCTGTTACAGTCATCCTCACCTCACGGGTAAGAACATCCTTAAGCCCGGAGGTTTTCCCCGTTGACTGCCGTATGAAAAACATTGAGACAACCGTTATTACGGGCTGGCGCACGGGGACATGCCAACTGCAAAAAAACCTTGACCATCCCGCGGAAGAAAGTTTGTTGTACACCCCCGCGGGTAACAGGACAGGTTTCATCCCGTAACGCCTGACACAACAGGATATTCGGCTAAGGGTAAGGCCGGCAGAGCCCCGGTTGATGCTGAATAAAATAAAGAAAAGATTAAGATTTGTATCCCTCGACCAGCGTCATGAAAAACATCCTGCTGCTCATAATGAAAGATGAATCGATGCACATCGTCAATATGTTCAGACCGGTTTATTTCCTGAGATAGGCAACAAACCTGCTGCCTTTATCCACCTCACTTTCCACCTTGATCTCGCCATGGTACAACTCGACAAACTTTTTGGTGATGGACAGGCCCAGGCCGCTCCCGGAAATATCCCTGGTTTGCCCGGTCTTTATGCGGACAAAATCCTGGAAGATATTCGAGAGGTCTTCGGGACTCATACCAATGCCTGTATCCTCTACGATGATCCTGATCATGCCGTTCTCCTCACCCAGAGAAAAATACACTTTACCTCCCTCGCGATTGTATTTCACTGCATTAGAGAGAAAATTGTTGAAAATGATCTCTATCTCGTTCCTGTCGGCTTTCATGTAGAGGTTCTCAGGGGCGTCAAAACTCACTTTCACCTTTTTCTGTACCGCCACCGGTTCAATGGAATCGACGGCCATCTTACCCAGCTCGTGCAGGTCGACATTTTTCAGTTCGCGTTTCTTCGTTCCCGACTCATATCGTGTCAGGTCGAGCAAGTCTTTAATCAGGACTCTCATACCGCGCAGCCGTTCGAGCGACCGGTCAATCATGATGCGGTAATCGTCAATGGAATTACCGGCCTGTTTCTCCTGCATGATTCGCAGGTACCCTTCCACCGCATTAATGGGCGATTTAAGTTCGTGGGAAAGGACCGAGAGAAACTGGAATTTTATTTTACGTGCATCGCTCTCCAGGTTCCGCGTCATGCGTTTCAGGAAGAGGTTCTTGGTGATGCTCTCCATGGATGTTTTCAGCTCCTGGGGAGTAAAGGGCTTCGGCACAAAGTTATAGGCGCCATTGTTGGTGGCTTTCACGGCCAGGTCGAGAGAGGCATAGGAGGTGATCATCATCACGGAAGCATCATAGTTTATCTCCTTCATGTATTCGAGGACTTTGATCCCGTCCATTCCTGGCAGTTTGTTGTCGAGCAGGACAATATCCACCTTGCATTTGTTAATGATCTCCAATGCGGCCTCGCCCGATTCAGCTTCCATGCAGTCAAAGGCAAAGTCTTCTTCCATGAAGGGAAATCCGACGGTGTAATTGCGGAGGATACGTTCAATGCCTGAACGGATCCCCGGTTCATCGTCCACAACAAGTACTTTCAAATGTTCCATGATCCGATGTTTTTACCCCGCTCCGCCGGTTACCTGTTCATACGCACAGGCCGACGGCAGCGCAACGGTTATTTCCTTCGTTACATCTTTAATAATCTCCGTATCTCCCTGTGGAGCTGGTCTTCACGGATCCCTTTCTCAATATAGGCATCCGCCTTGATCCAATGGCGTTCCTCCTCGGTATCGATCCCAAAGATCATTCCCGTCTCAGAAGTCACTGCCGTGGCAATAATCACGGGAACGTCGGGATATTTCATTTTGATGACACGGCTGAGAATGAATCCGCTGTCTCTGTTTTCCATCATCAGGTCGAGGATGGCCAGGTCCGGTTTTCTTTCTTCAATGTAGCTCTCTGCTTCTTTCTGACTTACTGCGGTATCCACAGTGAAACCCATTCGTTTCAGCATCATCTCCGCCTGGATCATATAATCCGGATCGTCATCTACAAGAAGCACTGTTTTGTTCATTTTTGTCATTGTCGTATTCATTTATTCCTGTTCTATCATAAGTTCCTTTCTCCTGGGCAGGGTGATCCGGAACTCGGTACCGGTATTCCCTTTTTTCGGGTCGTTATTCGAGGTAAAGCTGATCTGTCCATGATGCATTTTCACAATGCCATATACCAGCGGCAGACCTAATCCTGTTCCCTGGCCCATTTTTTTCGTGGTGAAGAAAGGAGTAAATAATTTATCCATATCGGATGGTGGGATACCCGAACCGGTATCGGCCATGTTTATTTCGATCTTATCGTCCGACCCGTTGAGGGTGATTGTTAGCTTTCCCCCTCCGGGCATGGCTTCAATCGCATTTTTTTCCAGGTTAGTAAGCACCTGCATCATCTGGTCGTGATCGATCATGGTGTTGGGATCAGCCAGGCTGACCACCACTTCCACTTTGATATTATCCGGGATGATCACCGACTGAAGGCTGTGATGCACGAATTCAACGATGTTCGTCTGGTTCAGGTTCACCTGATTTTTCCTGGCGAAGTTGAGCAATCCCCCAACGATTTTACGGCAGCGGTCGGTTTGTTCCACGATCAGTTCCAGGTCTTTCCGCACAGGGTTTCCGGGTCCTGATTCCTCGAGCAATATGTTACTGTACATGGTGATGATACCGAGGGGATTGTTCAGTTCATGGGCAATACCGGCTGAGAGTTGTCCCATGCTGGCAAGCTTTTCTGACTGTTTCAAGGCCTGTTTGGTTTTTGCCAGGCGTTCATTGGTCTCATTCAGCTCGGTAAGTGATTTATGCATCTTATCAAGGGTGAAGGGGAGGCACATCTCACTCTCGGCCAGTCCTTTGACAATCGCCACGGCATGTTCATAACAGGTGTCGTACCCGCAGGCACCGCAATTCAGGTGATCCTTGGGCTCAAATTTACCCATGGACTGCAGTACTCGCTGGATATCCTCTTCATCTGCCAGGAGCTTTTCCCTTTTTCTTCTGTTAAAATGCTGTGAATAATCCAGGTCGTTGAATTCTTCCACATCCTTATGCCATTGTTCCACATCCAGCTGTTTAAGCTTATCATTCACATAATGGGAGATGCAGGTTCTTTTAAGGTATCTTTTCCCGCCTGTGGTCATGCCCGGGCCCATGATACATCCTTCACAACAGAGGAGTTCGAGGTGGTGGATACCCAGGTTACCTCCTTCGAATTCGCGCAAGGCATCACGGAAGTTCACGCGTCCCTCGGCAACGAGGAAGTCACCATCGGCAATATCGTCGGTCTCGTGGACATTCTGCAGGAGCCCCCTGCTCACGGGGAAAATGGCGCCTTTGCCTGCGCGCGGCGGATCGAATTCCTCCGGCGCTGTCTCCGTTGGGCTGATGCCACGGTCAATAAACATCGCCCTGAGCTCACGGAATGTGAGGGCTACATCCACCTCTGTCGATTCAGCTTTTTTGGCAATACACGGACCGATGAACACTACTTTAATATCGTCACCGTATTTTTTCCTGGCGATGCGTGCAGTAGCCACCATGGGTGAGGCAATAGGAGCCAGCGAACCGACCAGTGAATGGCAGTACATCTCAACATAGTTCACAAGTGCAGGGCAGTCTGATGTGATATATGACCGATCACTATTCTCAAGGTACTTCCTGTATTCCCTGGAAACCATGTCGGCTCCGAAAGCCACCTCTATCACCTTGTAAAATCCCAGCCTTTTGAGCATACCCACCAGCACGCGGTAGTCTCTCAGGTGCATGAACTCGGCGGCAAAGCTGGGGGCCACACAGGCCACCACCTTTTCACCATCATGAATAATGCGTAACGTCTCCCCACGGTTATCCAGGTATGTTTTCGCACCCTGGCTGCACACCTTCACACAGTTACCACAGCCGATGCAGCGTTCCTGGATCACCTCAGCCTGACCGTTCCGTATCATGATGGCTTTTACCGGGCACTCTCTCACACACGTATAGCATACCCTGCAACGATCCTTCACGGTAACTACCAACCTTTTTTTATTCGGATGTGTCATATCCGGGATAATTATTTCAGTACTTCTCTTTTCTGATAGTGAGTATGCAGCAGTTCATGGCTTTTATGCCCGAGGGGTTCCACCAGGAAATCCCTGTAGAGCTTAATTACTTCAGGATTCTTATGCGAGACCTTGACAGATTCCCTGTCATCGATATCGTACAGGGTTTTGACCCTGGCCCTGATCTGTTCGGGTGATGAGCCGATATATTGTCCGCCGCCGGCCACACACCCGCCGGGGCAAGCCATTATTTCGATAAAATGAATATCTTTTCTTCCCTGTTCGATCTCATTGAGGAGCTTTGATGCATTGGCCAGGCCGGTTACCACGGCTACGCCAAGATCGATATCACCGGCTTTGATGTGCGCCTCACGTCTGCCGCTCTCGCCTCGTACGGCATTGATCCTGAAGCGGGTCAGTTCCTGTCCGGTGATCTTGAAAAAGGCGGTTCTGAGGGCCGCTTCCATCACGCCGCCCGAGGTGGCAAAGAGCTTGCCAGCCGTTGACCGCACCCCCAGGGGCGAGTCGGCCGTCTCCGGCTCAAGGCTCGACAGGTCGAGACCCATCATCCGTATGAACGATGCCAGCTCACGGGTGGTGATCACCGCATCAATATCGGAGATCCCTTCCTGCATCATCTCGTCACGCTTTCCTTCAAATTTCTTTGCCGTACATGGCATGACGGATACCGAAAAGATATTCTCCGGTTTCACGCCCTCCAGGTTTGCCCAATAGGTTTTTATGACCGAACCCAGCATCTGTTGCGGTGACTTGCAGGTGGAGATATGAGGCAGGAATTCAGGATAGAACTCCTCTGCATATTTGATCCATGCCGGGCAGCAGCTGGTGATCATGGGAAGGGGTTTGTTGTTGTTGAGCCTGTCGATCAGCTCGGCTGTCTCCTCCATGATGGTCAGATCGGCGGCCAGGGAGGTGTCGAACACCTTGTCAAATCCTATCTTACGCAAGGCCGCGTTGAGCAGTCCGTTCACATCGGTGCCAGCCGGCAGGTTGAACTCTTCAGCCAGGGATACCGGTATGGCGGGAGCATATTGTACCACAACGGTCTTATCCTTGTCATTCAGCGCCTGCTGCACACCGGTGAGATGGTTGCGTTCGGAGAGAGCGCCGGTAGGACAAACCATGATGCACTGCCCGCAATTTACGCAGCTCGACGTGTTCAGCCCAAGGTTATAAGCTGCCGAGACCTGCGTTTTGCTGCCGCGGAACACAAAATCGATAGCCGAAACACCCATCACTTCCTCACACACCCTGACGCAACGGCCGCAAAGGATACATTTTGCCGGATCGCGGATGATGCTGGCGCTGGAACGGTCGAGATGCAGATCCTTCTTGCTGCCCTGGATATTCCTCTCCCTCACCCCAAGCTCCAGGCTCAGCGATTGCAGTTCACAGTTCCCGTTTCTCACGCAATACAGGCAGTCATCCGGATGGTTGGAAAGCAACAGTTCAACAATGGTTTTTCTCGCCTCCACCACCCTGGGCGAATGGGTCAGAACCTTCATCCCTTCTTCGACAGGATAGGAACAGGAAGTGATCAGCCGTCCACTTTTCAGATCCTCCACCACACACATACGGCAGGCACCCGAAGGAAAGCTGTCCTTCATATGACAGAGGGTCGGAACCCGTATACCGTTCCTGTTCAGCGCATCGAGAATGGTTTCACCCCCGGTTACCTCAATATTTTTATTATTTACCTCAATCTTCATAACATATTATATTATTGTATGAACTTACGCCACTTCAATGGCCTTGAAATTGCACACGGTCTCGCATGTTCCGCAGCCGATACATTTCTCGGGCACAATAAAATGAGGGGTTTTTTTCGCCCCTATGATAGCTCCGGTGGGGCATTTTTTGGAACAGAGGGTACAGCCCGTGCATTTATCCACGTCAATCTTATAGGTACGCAGGTTGGTACAGACCGATGACTGACATTTCCTGTCGTAAATATGTGATTCGTATTCATCCCTGAACCATTTCAGGGTGCTGAGTACAGGGTTGGGAGCTGATTTACCGAGGCCGCACAACGATGTGTCACGAATGATCCTTCCCAGCTTTTCCAACTGAATAACTCCTTTAAACCGTTCGAGGGCATCCTGGCCGTTGCCTGGCTTGCTGGTGATAGCCTCAAGGATCTCAAGCATCCGTTTTGTTCCTTCACGGCAAGGGATGCACTTACCGCAGCTCTCACGCTGGATAAAGTCCATGAAGAACTTAGCCACGTCTACCATGCAAGTATCTTCGTCCATCACCACCAGTCCGCCTGAACCCATCATTGCTCCGGCACTGATGAGTGATTCATAGTCGATCATGATATCGAGGTTCTGACCGGTGATGCATCCTCCGGAAGGGCCGCCTATCTGCACGGCCTTAAATTTTTTATTGTTTCTTATGCCGCCGCCAATGGTGAAGATGATATCCCTGAGGGTGGTTCCCATGGGTATCTCCACAAGGCCTGTGCGGGCGATCTTGCCCGAGAGGGCAAACACCTTTGTGCCCTTGCTTTTTCCCGTTCCCATGGCTGTAAACCACTCTTCACCCTTTTCCAGTATACCGGGGATATTGGCCAGGGTTTCCACGTTATTGATCACGGTTGGTTTGCCAAACAATCCGCTGACAGAAGGGAAGGGAGGGCGGGGCCTCGGCATGCCGCGTTTGCCTTCAATACTGTTCATAAGTGCCGTTTCCTCGCCGCACACAAAAGCACCAGCTCCCATCTTGAGGGATATCGCAAAATCAAATCCTTTTCCCAGGATGTTTTTTCCGAGGAACCCGTAATCGCCGGCCTGTGCGATGGCTGACCTTAGTCTTTCAATCGCCAGCGGATATTCCGCCCTGATATAAACATATGCTTTGGTGGCCCCGATAGCATACCCTGCCACGATCATTCCTTCAATGAGCCTGTGCGGGTCACCCTCGATGACAGCCCTGTCCATGAATGCCCCGGGATCGCCCTCATCGGCATTACAGATCAGGTAACGCTGGTCGCTCTCCTGTTCTGCTGCCAGTCTCCATTTGAGCCCGGTAAGAAAGCCTCCACCTCCCCGTCCCCGTAAGCGGCTGATCTCAACCTTTTTCACGATCTCTTGCGGGGTGTGATTCATCAATGCATCTACCAGCCCTTTATACCCTCCGGCGGCAATATATTCTTCGATCCTGACCGGATTGATAATACCGCAGTTCCTGAGCACAAGCCGGGTCTGTGGACCAAAAAAGGGATGGTCATGGCTGAAGGGTACCCCTTCCCACGCGCGGGCATCGCCCGATTCAAACTGCATCATGGCATGACCGGCGGGTATCTCCAGCCTGAACATATGGTCGAGGATATCTGCGACCTTATCATCGGTAACCTTTTCAAAGGAGAGACGGTTATAACCGGGTATCTGTATGTCGACCAGCGGTTCAGACGAGCACAGGCCGATACATCCTACCGGTACCAGTTCAGCATCCACCTGCTTTTCCACCAGATATTTTTTGATCTTTTCGATGGTTTTGCCGGCGCCAGCTCCGAGACCACAGGTCCCAGCCCCGACATAAATGACCGGCTTTTCCACCTTGCGGTGCCGCAGACCATCGATGAGCGTTGAAGCACCTGCATCCTTTTTTCCCTGCGCGAAGAGCACTTCCCGCATGAGTAAATCCCTGATACTTCCATTGCTTTCCGTTTTCATTTTTGTACCTCCCTGCTCCTGATTGTATCGATGATTTCCCTCACCGAATCTTTTGTGAGCTTGGCGTGGAAATCGCCGTTGATATTGATCACCGGTGCCAGGCCGCAGGCCCCGATACAGGCCACTACCTCGATACTGAACAGACCATCGCGGGTAGTCTGACCGGCTTTTATCTTCAGCTCTTTCTGGAGTTCCTCCAACACAGTGACCGAGCCAAGAACATGACAAGCCGTTCCCCTGCATACCTGTATATGATATTTGCCTTTCGGCTCAAAACGGAACTGGTTGTAAAAGGTTGCCACACCGTAGATCTTGCTGGCCGGCAGCCTGAGATAGTTTGCCACCTCCAACATTGCATCCTGGGGAAGATAACCGTATGACTCCTGTATTTCCTGTAAAATAGGTATCAGGTTCGACCGGTTTTGTTCCGGATAAGAATGCAGTATCTCCTTCAGTTCTATCATGATTAATAATATATTGTTAATTAATTAACAGTAAACATGAAAAAAAATCAGTTCTCAATGATCCGTTGTATTTCCTGCACCAGTTTTTTTCCGTCGACCGGCTTTCTCAGGAACCCGTAGACCGGGAACCAGATGTTCCTGCCATCCTCGGAACGGTAGTCAATACCTGCCTCACCTGTGGTGATATTCTTCACGAGCAGTACCTGCAGATCCTTGAAATTCGGATCCTTGCGGTATTCACGAGCCATCTCCTGGATACTGGCGCGGGTGGTGGTCAGCACATCGATGGAGGTCTGGATCAGGAAAGGAAGACGTTTCAGCTGGGGATCACCAAGGATCTCCTGGGCTAATTCAAAACCCTCATAGTGGGTCGACATCATCACGTCGAGAATTGCCACATCGGGCTTCTCAGTCCGGGCTTTCAGTAACCCTTCCTTCTTGTTGCAGGCAGTAATCACCTCGTAATTCTGTGTTTTGAGGATCGTCTCCACCACATTGATCACGTCGCTGTCATCATCGACAATTAATACTTTTCTTGTTTTCATAGCTATGGAATTTTTATGATTAAATTCAAGAAACAATTTGTTCCTTGGTATGTATTTTTTCCCGTTAATGACAACATGGATGGCTTCGCTGAGCTCTGCACTTTCGGCATTCTTAAGAATAAAGCTGGAGATGCCCGATTCCTTCATTTTCCTCAGTTCATCCGGTTCGGGGAACAGGGTCATCCCGATGACCTGTATCCAGGGATACAGTTTCCTAATATCATGCGTAGCCTCAATCCCATCCATGACAGGCATGTTAAGATCAATCAGGATAACATCGGCATCCCTGAGCCTCGGCATTTTCAGCAATTCATGCCCGTTTGACGCTTCACCGATCACCCGGACATACCGTACCTTTCCCAGTGTATGCTTGATCCCTTCCCTGTAGATCTCATGATCGTCGGCAATGATGATATTGATCTTTTCAGCCATCTCTTATTGTTAATCATTTAACACAACAAATGTATGGCCAGCAGGAAATTAAAAAAACAGACTTAAGTAGGGATTTTCCGGAGGTAAAAGAAGAAGAGGCAACGGGGGAAAACCGGTACTTTCAGGAAGAGGGTCTTCCGAATTGTCGCGGTCAGATCACCACCAGCTTGTTTTTTATGGCAAAGGAAAGGAGCCCGATGGTATTTTTACACCCTGTTTTTGAGAGGAGGTTTGATTTATGTCCCACCACGGTGCGTTCGCTCACAAAGAGTATATCGGCAATTTCCTTGTTGCTCAGTCCCTCGGCAAGTAGTTGAAGAATCTCCTTTTCACGGCGGGTAAGATTGATCTCTGGGAGTTCTGCCTTTGTCTCCCTGGAAAGCTGGCGTGTGAAGAACTTGAACAGCTCTTCGGAATAATAATTGCCCCCGTTAAAGACAGTGCTGATCGCTTTTCCGAGTGTCTCCTTGCTGACGTTCTTGATCAGGAAGCCGGCCACTCCTGCATCCATCATGCTCTGTATATATTCATCATCATTGAACATGGTAAGGGCAATAACACGCGCCCCGGGATTACGGGTCATAATCACCTTGGTGGCTTCAATCCCGTTCATCACAGGCATCTCAATATCCATCAGGATGATATCAGGCTTCAGCTGATCAACTTTTTCAGTACATTCCTTCCCGTTGGAAGCCTCCCCCACCACTTCCATATCAGGTAGACGACCAATAACCATTTTCAGTCCGTTCCTGAATATCTCATGATCATCCACAATGAAGATCCTGACCGGTTTAACCATCACTCATGCTTTGATGACCCAAAGTTATAAAAGCTGGCAAGGATAAAAAATGAAATCCTGCGTATTGTATGCTCCTGTCAGATGTCGACATTTTACGCCCTGATAACCAGGGATATATTTATTATATCTCAATATAAAAACTGCTTCCCTGTTCCGGATTGCTTTCAATCTTCACCACGCCGTTGATCGATTTGATACGACTCACAATATTCTTCAGGCCCATGCCTCCTTCCTGGTTGACCATGGCGGCGCCGGTATCGAATCCTTTGCCATTATCATGGTACTCCAGGCGTGTGGTATTCCCCTTCCTTTCAAGCACCAGTCGGGCCTGCGTGGCCGACGCATGCTTAATGGTATTGTTGATCATCTCGGTGATCACCCGGAAAAGGATCAGCTCGGTGTTATGATCAAATACATTATCCATGTGCCTGGCCGTAAAACTGATCTTCACCTGGTTGGCCTGGTTCACACGTTTACAGAAAGCATCAACGGCCGTGACGAGGCCGTAATCAAGTATAATCCTGGGCATCAGGTTATTAGAAATGTTACGCGCGGAGGCAATCGCCTCGTCCACCAGCTCATTGGTATATTTCACATAACTGTCCTTCTCCTCTGACTTCAGATCTTCCGATGCCAGCTCATTCACATATAATTTTATGGTTGAGAGGAGCGGGCCCAGCCCGTCGTGCATATCCTTGGAGAAGCGTTCTCTCTCCTTTTCCTCGGCTTGTATTACGGCGCTGAGTATTTTCCGTTCCACTTCCCTCCTCTCACTGATATTCCTGGCCACAATAAGGATGAATTTCTCATCCCTGTACTCGATCAGACGGCTGTTCATTTCCATGGGTATCATCACTCCCTGCCGGCTCATATGTTCCGACTCGTAGGTAAGCCTCCCCTCTTCTATCACCCTGCGGCGGTGATCAAACACCAGCTTTTTATACCGTTCCGACTTGATATCGATGATGTCCATTCGTTGCAGCTCTTCCCGTGAATATCCCAGGTCCTGGCAGGCAGCTTCGTTCGCCTCAAGGATGTTACCCTGCAGGTCGATCATCAGAATGTTGTCGGTGGTGCTGTTGAAAATGGTGCGGAACCGGTCTTCTGACTGTTTCAGTTCCTCCCTGGCCGAGCTGAGATTCTGCTTCGATATTTCGATCTGATTAACAAATCCCCTCACCCGCTCAGTAGTTATGAAGTATA
>JAXDBV010000068.1:0-18199 GCA_034678415.1 Bacteroidales bacterium | reverse complement strand
TGGCCGAAACCCTGATCCAGTAATCTCCTGCATCACTGAAATGGATGGTATGGTTAATGGATGTTCCTGATTCAGTCTTCACCATGGAATTGTTCAAAGCAAGGGTTATGTCAGCATACAGGCTGGTAGCGGCTGAAAAGAAAAGATCACTATTCCTGTTCAAAAGTGTGTGGCCTCCCGGTTGAAGGATGCTGATCTGCAGCCCTTCTCCATATACGTCAAGGAAAATATCAGGCCTGGTCTGTTGAGTCCCCACAGCATTCCGAAAGACAAGAGCCAGCTTTTGCACACTATCATTATCTCCGAGGGAATAAAATGTTTTTATGTCAGGACTGATATCCAGCCGGTAAAGATAATTGCCCAGGTATGTCAGCTTTGGCTGTGTGCTGTTGTTTCCCCATGTACCAATGACATGTTGCCAGCTGGTATTGCCTTTGAGGATAACCCCTGCATGAGCGTAAATATCTCCTGTATAGTTCTTCAGCTCACCGGGGTCCTTGCTGGTATCATAAAACACCTGTACGGGAGTGCCCATGACAGGTAACGGCGGTTCAGTATAGACCATCTGGCCATGCAATACCGCCCATGATATCAGCTGTATGATAAGGATGAATAGTTTTTTCATACTAGTTAAGTTCAAGAATCAACGGTGTTCTGGCAGGCACTTCTATTTCATTCATAAGCTTTATATCAGTACCTGATAATACATCCTTTCCCGTGGTATGATTGCCGAGGATTTCACTGAAGCGATCCGGTTTCAGAATGGTTTTTTTCCTGTTTTTATTGAGGATGACCATGATCTTTTCTTCTCCTAGTATCCTGAAATAGACATAGACACCTTTTTCAGGGGCGAAATGCACCAGTTTCCCCTGGTGGATCACACGGTTGTTCTTTCTCCAGATCAGCAATTTCCTGAAAAATTCCTGTGTTTCCTTTTCTTTTCGGCTGAGACCTTTACCGGTGAAGGCGTTCACAGGGTCGTCAGGCCATCCCCCCGGGAAATCCTTTCGGATATAAGCATGGTCGTTTCCCTCTTTGTGGGTCATCAGTACCTCGGTGCCGTAAAGGATTTGCGGAATACCACGGGTGGTGAGGATGAATGTCATACCCAGCCTGAAAAGGCTGTCGTTCATTCCCACCTGCATATAGAAACGGGGCATGTCGTGGTTATCAGGTATCACCACCAGGTTGTACGGATCGGGATAGAGAAAATCATTGGCCAGTGCCTCGTAAAGGTATATCCATCCGCTGTTCCAACCCTCCTTTTCGGTAAGGGCTTTGACAAGGGCTGCCTGCAGGGGAAAATCCATCAGGCAGGGCAGGTTGCCTTCGTATCCGTCAAAATTGTGTTGTCCCCGCTGCCAGTATGCAACAATGGCCGGGTTTTCACTCCATTCTTCTCCTACTATCTTAAAACGGGGATATTCATCCAGCATGCGGGTGCACCACTCGGCCATAAATTCTTTTTCAGGGTAGGGCCAGGTATCCATCCGTATTCCCTGCAGCCCCAGGTATTCGGTCCACCATATACTGTTCTGGATGAGGTAAGTGGCCAGGAATGGATTCCTCTGGTTCAGGTCGGGCATCGACGGGACGAACCAGCCATCGGTCATTCGCCTTTTATCATACTCTGAGGCATGGGGATCCATGTTGGTAGTGCGGTGGTGGTTGGTAATGAAGTAATCAGGGTAGCTGTTGATCCAATCCCTGGCGGGCATATCGGTGAACCACCAGTGTCCCGAACCACAGTGGTTAAATACAAAATCCATAATAAGCTTGATCCCTCTTTCCCTGGCTGTATGCGCCAGCGCCCTGTACAGTTCATTAGTGCCGAAGCGAGGATCGACCTTGTAGAAGTCGGTGATGGCATACCCGTGGTAGGAGGTACGGCTCATGTCGTTTTCCAGCAGGGGATTGATCCACAAGGTTGTAAAGCCCATGTCTGCAATATAATCCATGTGATGGATGATCCCCTGTATGTCGCCGCCATGCCTGCCCGACAATGCATTACGGTTAAGCCCTTCCTTCATACCCTTTACGGTATCGTTGGAAGGATCGCCGTTTGCAAACCGGTCGGGCATAAGCAGATAGATCACATCTTCACTGCTGAACCCCTGGCGGGAAGAAGAATCCGGTTCCCTCCCAAAGAGTTCGTACGGGTATGAAAATATTTCCTTGCCATCCCGGATAAACCGGATCCTGAACACCCCCGGTTTGGCAGAAGGTGAAATAAGCAGGTCAATGAATAGAAAATTGGGATTATCGGTAGTATTAACCGATTTGATACTGACACCTTTATAATGTACTTCAACCTTCTGATTGCCAACATCCTTTCCATGCACCATCAGCTGCAGTTCCGGATGTTTCATCCCTGTCCACCAGCAGGGCGGCTCCACACGGTCAATCTGAGCATTAACAAGTTGTTGCGTTGCCATGATCAAAAGTAAGAGTTTTCCATAGAACATCTTTTTCATACGGCTCGGTTGATTTTGTAGTGTTTTTCTGGAAGCGTGCATCGCTGCATCGGTTGTTGAATATCAAGGGGATTATGAGAAAACATGAATAGAATATTCTCATCGTCTGACCCATATTCCTGTGGTTGGGTAAGGATTTCATGGTTTTAAAAAAATAACGCAGGAGTATAATCCTGCGTTATTTCCAAGGTTATCTGTTTCTATTTAACACCTGTGCAGGTATATTCGAGAGCACCGATATCAGCCTCAATCTTATAGGAACCTGCAATGGCAGGAGAAGGAATAGAGGGAGGATCGGGATCTGCCTCCGTTGGCCGGTATACCAGTTTGCCTCCGTCGGCTGTTCCGCTGGCATTCGTTCCATATTGCGGTGCCCAAGCGCCGATAGAAACAATGAACTTGTAGTTTTTACTGGCTGTAAGATTGGTAGTAATCTCAAACTTATTGGGGCCGGAAAGACTCATCGGCAGAGGAGCATTGTTATCCCAGCCTGCCGTGGTGGCATCCCCCAGCAGGTATAATCCGGATGGAGATATTGTATATGTCATGTTTGCTTTATCAAATATGATCTTATATACTCCATCGGTTGGGGGGCTGGGGATGGAGGGTGGATCAGGTACTGACTCAGTCGGCCTGTACGACAAGGGCCCGCTGCTCCAGGTTCCGGTGGCATCGGTACCCCATTGTGGAGCCCATTTACCCAGTTCAGCGATGAATTTAATCTGTTTGCCGCTCCACAGGGAGTCCACCAGGAAGTATTTATCATCTCCCATATAGGTCATCTCAACGGCTTTGGTATTATTCCACCCGGCCCTGGTGCCATCTCCCAGCATGTAAACAGGAGGTGCAATCAGCGATGCCGGGTAGGGGGTGAGAGTCATTACGATGGAATCACTGTAGACCGTTTTAACGGAAGCATGTATAAGGCATTTAACCCTTACCTTAATATCGGCAGGGAAATCAGGGGTCGCCTTCAACTGCAGAAGGAGGGCATTGACATCCCCCACGACAAGGGCGGCATTGAGCTTATTGGTGGTCAGCAGGTTTTTACTTTCCGAGAAGCTTTTCTCCAGCTGGACCATCTGCAGGGTATAGGATACGGCAGCCGGGAATCCAAAATCAGCTGCTTCCCAGGTTAGGACGGTCATTGTGTCAGTGGCTTCTTGTTCCAGTAAAATATAGTCGAATCCTGATGGGGGTGTTTTAATAACAGCGGGTTCATACATCCCCACCACTGCTCTCTCCTCGTCCTTCTCACAGGAGTAAAAGGAGATGATTCCCACCAGTATAATGAATAACAAACCTATTTTTTTCATTGTGGTATGAGTTTTCAAATTAGTAACCAGGATTCTGTTTTAATGTGGGATTAGCTACCATATCAGCGGCAGGAATTGGATATAGGTCGAAGTGGCTGTCCACTGCCTTACCCTCTTTTATCCCGCCTTTCCATGCCCACAAGTAATCCGTATCGCTGAACATGCCAAACCTCACAAGGTCCTGTCTCCTGTGTGCTTCATAGAGCAGTTCCCTTGCCCTCTCATCGATGATAAAATCGAGGTTCAGTTCATCAGCAGTTATGTTCCCGTTTTCATCACCATAGGCTCTTTCCCTGATGGCGTTTACATAATTGAGGGCAATATCCGGATCACCACCGGTTCCGCCTCTGAGCACAGCTTCGGCATACATCAGGTATACATCGGCCAGCCTGAACATGGGGAAATCTGTATCCATATGCGTGCTGTTTGAACCAGCCTCACCCGTGGATGTCATGTTGGTCCATTTGGTGACCGGCCATCCGTCGGTAAATTTGAACACATCATCAATTTCCAGCTTCTGACCGTCGCTCCAGAACATGTTTCTCTGGTCGACGGAATAGGCTTCAATGGTATAGGTATAGTCCGGTGCTCCCAGCTTGAGGGTGATCTTGTATTTTCTCGTCTCAGGGATAGAAATGTTCGCCCCGTCCTTTTCAAGAATACCGTCTGCTCCATTATCCCCGTAGTTAAGATCCCATCCGTCATTAGCCCTGAATTTGAATGTACCGGCCTTTAACTGGCCGATGTATGTCCATACACCGTTGACGACGTCATAGTTCATGTTCTGGTCGGAATCCCATCCGTCAGGGGTTGCATCACCGATCACTCCCCAGTCGGTCTTCAGCACCGAATAAGTAAGGTTATCAAGATCAGCATTGATCTTGAAAAAGCCCGGGCCATCGGAAACCTTGATGTTCTTTGCATCCCATCCGACAATTAAAGTCCCGGTTGTTCCGCTCTCGTCTGCATCACCATAGGTGGTAAACTCTTCCCATGCGGGTACTGTCAGAAGCTTAAACTCCGTTGCTGCATCGGGGAAATAGAGATATCCTTCGTACTGGTTATCGCTCAGGACGGACTTTAAAACGGTTGTTGCATTTGCCGCATCCCAGTTCTGGTATGATCCTGGAACGTACATTACGGGATAGCTGTTTTTCTTTGCCGGGTAGTTTTTCTTCAGGTCAGTGATATCCATGAATTTAGCGACGATCTCCTTGGTGGTTCGCAGTCCTGCCCATGTTTCGGCCGTCCCGAAATCAACCGGATCCATGGATCCTCCGATGGAAGCGGCAATGATAAACGTTGTGCCACCCCAGGTCTTGGTGCTGTCGCCATGGAAAGTGATTGGGAAGATCACTTCTTCCTCGGCTCCGTTTCTGTCGTTATCGGCCATGAACAGGTAGCTGAACTCGGGTGACAGGCTGTAGCCCGCATTGATAATATTCTCGCAACAGGTGATGCATTCAGTGTACTTTGGTTCATTGATATACACTTCGGCATTCAGGTACAGCTTGGCAAGCACCATCCATGCAGCAGCCCTGTCGGCCCGTCCGTACTCATTGGTGCGGGGATCCATCAGGTCATCTTGGATATCCAGCAGTTCCGATTCCACGTAACTGAAGAGATCTTTCCTCGTTGTTTGCTTTGGAAAAAAGGCTCCCACCTTGTCTTCTTCAGTAATGAAAGGGACATTGCCAAAGAGGTCAACGGCATGATAATAGGTCAGAGCCCTCAGGAAACGTGCTTCTGCCCGGAACCGTCTGATCTCTGCTTTCTGCTCATCGTTGAACCCCCTGTCATTGAGCTTGTCATCGGTGGTTTCCCTGATGAACTCATTGCAGATGGCAACCTGGTAAAAGATCCTGTAATACATGTTCTGGATAAACACGTCAGAGGACGACCAGCTTTGGAAATGGAAATCTTTAATTGTACGGTCATTCCAGCCGATGACGGCTTCATCGGTTGTGAGTTCCTGAGCATACCACAAGGCCCTGAGGTACTGACCAAATCCTGAATCAAGACCCGTAAGGTCGGGATCTTCGTGCGGTCCACCCTGGCCGCTCATGGCATATCCGCCGTACAATTTTGCCAGCAGAAACTTGTAATTGTCAGGATTGGCATATACAATCTCTGATACAAGCACATCCTTGTCAAGGGGTATGGTATCGAGATCTTTTATACAGGAGGTAATTGATAACAGTGTTGCAACTACCACCATTAATGTTGTTTTTATTGTTTTTGCTTTCATAACACTCCTCAGTTAATTCGTTAAAATGCAACACTTAATCCCAGGAGGAAGTTCCTTGGCCTGGGGTAAATATTGGAATCGATACCATTGAACACTTCCGGATCAAGCCCCCTGTATTTGGTGATCAGAAACAGGTTCTGAACGGTTAAATATAGCCTCATGCTGGAGATCACATCCGCCAGGTTCTGCATGTTATATCCCAGGGTCATATTATCAAAACGGAGAAATGAACCGTTTTCAATGAAGTAATCCGACCAGTACTGGACATTATTGAATCCTGTTTCCAGCAGGTTGGAGTTAATGTTGGTTAGGAACCCTGCTGAGTTGTACACATAGGCATACGCGCTGCCTGCAAACACGTTATTGTAAACATAGTTACCCAGGTTGGCTCTGGCGGTTAAGCTGAGATCGAAATTTCTGTATCTCAAATAAGATGACAATCCCATGTATACATCCGGCGCAGCTTTTTTATAATAGTAACTGTCGTCATCCTGGGTATATTCCCCGTCATGGTTCATATCGGCATACAGGTTTTCTAAAGGATCCCCATCCTCGTTATACACCTGTTTCAGCACGTAAAATGAAGAGGCGGGATGTCCCACACTGTGCATCTGGATATAGTTGCCAACACCGCCGCTGATACCGCCGGTTTGCACTCCCCTGTAGCTGGGATCATCAACTGCTGTCAGTTTCACGATCTCATTCTTGTTATACGTGGTGTTGAAATTGATCTCCCACAGGAAATTGGAGGTGGATATCGCTTTGGCATTGATGGCAAATTCCACTCCGGTATTGGTAAGATCACCCACGTTGGTAAGGATCAGGTCGGTAAGGTTTGTTCCTGCCGCCACAGGGATAGTATTTATAAGGTCGGTGGTTTCCCTGTAATAGGCGTCAATGGTGCCGGTAATCCTGTTTCCAAGAAAGCCGTAATCAAGCCCGATATTATAGGTGGCTGTTTCTTCCCATTTTATGTTTGCATCATATCCGCCGGGCCGGAGGGTATTATAGAACTTATTCCCGAACTGGTACTGTACACTGGGTTCGCTGAATACATACAATGGCATGTATGGATAGTCATTGTTTGAGATGTTCTGCTGGCCCGTGACACCATATCCAAGCCTGAGCTTCAAGGTATTGAATACCCCTGTGTTCAGGAAATTCTCCTTGGCCACGTCCCATGCGAAGGCAAATGATGGGAAGAGGCCCCACCGGGTTTCCTTCGAAAAGCGGGATGACCCGTCATTGCGAAGGGTAAGAGTCAGCAGATAGCGATCGAGAAGGACATAGTTCAAACGGCCAAAGAATGAAACAAGGTAATTTTCCGACTCATAGTCGGTATCGGTATTGATTTTGCTTCCCCTGACATTGGTCGAATAATCCGATCCTGCTCTCCAGAAATGCTGCCATGAGTATCCTGCTGTGGCGTCGATCCTGCTGCTGATCGAGGTAAGATCCTTTTTATAGTTCAGGTAGAAATCAAGCAGCTCGTTTGATTTATCCTGCGTAAATTTTGATTTCACACCTCCTCCGTTGACCGGGTCATAATCCGGTGCATAGTTTTCAGGAGAGTAATATTTACCATCACTGTCCGACCTGTCTAATCCCATATTCAGAACAGCATGTAAATCGGGCAGGAAATGAAGCCTGTAATCAAATTGAATATTGCCGATGATCCTGTTTACCTTCGATGTGTTATCGGTCATTTTAAGGTGTGCCACCGGGTTGGTAGGGGCAAGGCTCATAGGATAGCCATTGAGCTGTGTCCATGTGTAATATCCTCCAAAGATGCTCTCGGGGTTGCGCACAGGCTGGGTCGGATCAAAGCTGGTTGCTTCACCGATGGCTCCCCAGTCGGCAAATACATTTGCCAGGTGCATGGCCTTGGCGCTGAAATCGATCTTCAGGTGATTGTCCAATAATACAGGATTCAGATTAACCGTTCCGGTAATCCTTTCCATATTGTCTACCAGCAGGATACCGTCTTGGTTTGTATACCCGATGGATACACGGTAGGGCAGGCTGGAAACACTGCCCGAGAGGCTGAGGTTATGATCGTGTGCGATGGCAGGCCTGAAAATCTCTTCCTGCCAGTCGGTATTGGCATCCCCCATCAGATCAAGGACATCATTGTCCCCTGCATACCGCTCCTGGATCATGTTCCTGAACTCATCCGCTGAGAGGACATCTACCTTTTTGGTTTTCACGCTCATCGACAGGTAGCCGTCATACCCCACTTTCAAAGGACTGCCCGACCTGCCTTTCTTGGTGGTGATAATGATCACTCCGTTGGATGCTCTGGAGCCGTAAATAGCTGTTGCCGAGGCATCTTTCAGAATAGTGAAGCTCTCAATATCATTCGGGTTGATGGTAAGGCCTGAAGACTGCATTCCGGAAATGCCCTGGTTGTCAACCGGCACACCATCGATCACAAGGAGGGGATCATTATCGGCCGAGAGGGATGATCCCCCTCTGATCCTGATGGTTGACCCGGCTCCTGGAGCACCACTGTTGCTGGTAATCTGCACACCCGCAAATTTGCCGGTAATCAGTTCTGAAGGTGCAGTAACCGCCCCCCTGTTAAAATCCTCGGCGGTTACCACGGCCACCGAACCGGTAGCATCAGACTTGCGCACCGTGCCGTAACCGATGGTAACTACTTCGCCAAGCTGCACCACATCAAGGGTAAGTGCGGCGTTAATAGTGGTTTGGTTATTGACAGGAACTTCCTGCGTCACGTAACCAACATAAGAGATAACCAGGATACCGTCTGCGCGTACCGTAATGCTGAATGCGCCTTCGGCATCCGTCAGGGTACCATTGGTCGTCCCCTTCTCAACAACGCTTGCTCCAATGACGGGTAGACCATCGGCAGCGTCGGTGATGTTGCCCTTAACCGTGACCGTCTGCGAATACACAATCCCCGTTAGGAACAGCGCACAGAAAATCATGGTTAATTTCTTAACGATCGGGTTTTTCATACACATTAGGTTTAAGATATTGTATTTAGGTTGAAAATGTTTTTAAGGAAATTATCACCCCTGAATTTGTAATCAAAATTAGAATAAAATATACTGAATTGAGGGTATTAAACCGAAGAGAATCACTATTTTCACGCAATCGTTTCCGCAAACGTTTTAAATGCTACCTGGCGGTATTTTGAAAGGAAATAAAACCTATATTTGTTTATGTTATAAATCATAATATTATAGAAACGGAAGGCATCATCCCGTTCATGTGCGAATGTCCTACTAGCTTATGAGGGAAGGAAGGGTAACAATAAAAGTTATTGCACGCAAACTGGGGATTTCACCGTCCACGGTATCAAGGGCACTGAAGGAGCATCCGGATATAAGCCCTGAAACCCGGCGCGCCGTGCGTGAACTGGCAGAGGAACTTCATTACCAGCCCGACGCCATCGCTCTCAGCCTTAAAAGCCGGCAAACAAAAGTCCTGGGCCTCATCGTTCCCGATGTGGTGCACCATTTTTTCTCAACCGTTATCAGCGGGATAGAAAATGTGGCATATAACGCCGGCTACCAGATCATCATCTGCCACAGCAACGAGAATTACGAAAGAGAAGTTCAGTGTATTAATGCCTTATTGTCCAGCCGTGTCGACGGGATCATGGTGTCTCTCTCCAAGAGCACCACGCAATTTGACCATTTCAGGAAAGTAATGCAGGAAGACGTGCCGATCGTTTTCTTCGACAGGGTATGCGAAGGGATTGAAACCGACAGGGTAGAAGTGGATGACTATTTTGGTGCCTACAGGGCAGTGGAACACCTGATCGAACAGGGGTGTGAACGAATCGTCCATTTTGCTGCCCCGCAAATACTTACCATTGGCAGGAACCGGCAGAACGGGTATATTCAGGCACTGAAGGATCACGGTATGCCTGTTGATCCCGCGTACATCATTAAATGCGATACCTTTGAAGAGGGGATTGAGATCACGGAAAAAATCCTGTCTATGCCCCACAGGCCCGACGGGATCTTTGCCGTGAACGACCTTACCGCTTGCGGGGCTATGATCACCATCAAGAAACACAGGATACGGATACCCGAAGATATTGCCATCGTGGGTTTCACCAACGGACAAATCACCCAGATCACCGATCCGCCCCTCAGCTCCGTTGAACAATATGGGTATAATGTTGGAATGGAGACAGCCCGATTGCTCCTCGACAGGTTCCAGAAGAAAGATAACGGCTATCCGCCAAAAACCAGGATCATAAAAACGCGGCTGGATATTAAGGCATCATCCCTGAGGAAAAAATAACCCCCGGGAATGATGTACCTTAAGCTACCGTATGAAGATATGATTGAATGAAAAAAGTAGGGAGGTACTGCGATGTTGTGGCCGAATTCCTTCCGAAGCGTTGGAAAAATAACACTTCGGAAAGTACCCTTTCGGTACGGAGACCTCAGGTCAGAAAAAAAGCCGGTGAAACAAGTGTAAAATACAGGCTGCAGGATTAAACATTTTTCGGAAGTATGGGTTGTTGAACTAAAAGATAAATGGAGATCCGTAAAACAAAAAACCATTCAGATATGAAAGTTGTGTCTCTTTCAACAGTTGAAAAGAAGAAAGTCACCATGGAAGGTGCCAGTAATGCCTTTAAACAGGTGCCTCTTTCCAGGGAAGACGGGGCGCCGGTGTATTCATTCAGGGTGTTCACAATTGAGCCTTACGGCCATACTCCGTATCACCGTCACCCATATGAGCATATGAACTATATTATTGAGGGAGAAGGAGCGCTGGTGAATGAGAAGGGCGAAGAAACCCCGTTGAGAAAGGGCGATTTTGCCCTGGTGTTACCTGACGAGAAACACCAGTACCGCAATACATCAGAGGACAAACCCATGGTTATGATCTGCGGTGTACCGAAGGAATTCGAATAGTTTTCAACAACCGTACGTGAATAAAAAGAAAACAGGGAGAACAATTCCTGTTTTTTTTATCGTATATCTTTACCGCTGTACATATACATTGTTACTATTGAAAAGGCGTAAAATAAAAGGGGAACAGCTGAAGAGGAATAACCGTCACACCATCATGTTCAACGACCGGGAGTTTAACGCGCTCAACGCCTATTTCATGAAATACCGGGTAAAGAACCGTTCCAGGTTCATGCGTGAGGTCATCATCACGGCCATACTTAAAAAATTTGACCAAGATGCTCCCACCCTCTTTGATGCCGGCCAACAAACACTGTTTTCAAGAAACTGAAACAATTGATACGGAGCTTTTCCCTCACAGCCGGAGAAGCGGAGAACCTCAACGGGGAATAGATTATATAAGGATAGGAGGTTTCTGCAACGCTCTTTTTTCCCCCGTGACAGAATTACTCCCCTCCGGCCTTCCTTCATGATTCCATTAGATGGTCCGGTATTAACGGATGGTTAAACAACGGTTCATCCCTTGATTCATCTTCAGCGTGAACGGCGAAAAATTCGATACAGTCATAAAAAGCAGGATCACCGGTTTTCCCACGGATGTACAGGTAAAAATTACGAAAATAAATGAGAGGGAATTCAGTAAATAAATACGTAATTTCATTTGTTGTACGGTAACACCTGCTCCATTAAAAGGAGTGTACATTAAAAGACGCCGGGAAGAGTAGATGCATGCCGGCAGGCTGACGTTGCCAGGACGAATGAGCCTCCCCTTCTCACAGGACAAGGGTAACAGGATTAAATAATTGGCCGGAAAAAAGAAAGGGGCTTTCGCCCCTTTCCCACGATCCTTTGTATATACAAACAAACCGGTCTGGTTCTCTTACCTGAACTCAACGGGGAGGATCATGGTAACCTTCACCGGGGAGCCTGCCTGCCTTCCCGGTTTCCACATCTTTGCAGTGAGGGCAATGATCCGTATGGCCTCCTTGTCCAGTTCGGGATGGACTCCCCGCAGAACCCTGATGTCCTTTATACTTCCATCGGTATCCACCACGAACTGAACAAACACTTTTCCCTTAATGCCGCTGTTGAGAAGCTGAACAGGGTATTTAATGTTATCAGTGATAAATTTATTCAGCGCTTCCTTTCCCCCTTTGAATGCAGGCATTTCTTCAGCCACGATGAACACGGCATGCTCGTCGACCTCCTCTTCCACCTTCTCAACGCTTATATCATATAACGCCTGTTTCTCGCAAACCATGGGGGCTGACTTCATACTGGCGTTCATCCGGTATCCTGCTCCTCCCACTGCATAATTACTTACTCCTTCCGGTAGTGGTAACGGTTGTTTGACAGTTGTGACATTCCCGCCCTCGTTCCTGATCTCCGAGTCAACGGCGATGAATGATGTATATTGGGTGAGCAGGTTGTATTTGAGGCCAAGAGCCGTAATGGTTTCCTTTTGATCCTTGTCGTAGCCTGTAAGGTTATTATAATCATCCAGCAGCCTTATCCGTTCTCTTGCCCAGAGGTATTTCAGGGCTGAATTTTTATCTGTGACAGAATATTTGCCCACATTCAGAACCTGTACGTAGTTCCCGTTGCCTGTTCTGCCGGTGAGTTCAATGGTACCGGTGGCATTGCCTTTCCATTTCCCGTAAATGATCACCGGGCGTTCGGCCAGCACATCGGGCACGGTAAGGGGTTCCACATCATAGGTCTCAAAGCCGTGGTACGCCACCTGTATGTTGGTCAGCACCGGCTGTTGTATGTATTTTCGGAATGTTGAAGCCGCCGGTATGGCTTCCGACTCGCTTGTCACGATAAAAGGCATTCCCATTCCCACATGGGCCAGCCCTTCGATGAGGTAACGATTCACCGAGCTTCCTATTCCGAAGGCGAAGAAATTGGCATTTGCCAGGTTCTTACGGATCAGGTCGAATGATTCCCGTTCCACGCTCACATACCCATCGGTGGCGATCACGAACGAACGTGCGAACCCTTCTGTACCTTCGATGGCCAGTGCTCTCTTAAGGGCTGCCAGCAGTTCGGTGCCTCCGCCACCCCGCTGACCATCAATCATCTGTATGGCCTTTTGGATATTCTCCTGTGTGGCAGGAACCGATCTTTCGGAGAAGAGACTCGATCCACCCGAAAAAAATAACACGTTGAACCTGTCGGTTGCCCTCAGCTGCCCCACCAGGTCTCGTAAAAGCCTCTTGGAGATTTCCAGTGGGAATCCGTACATCGAACCGGAGACATCAACGATGAAGACATACTCCCGGGGCGGTATCATCGTCTCATACACCGTCCTGGGCGGTTGTATCATGGCGAGGAAGAAATTTTCATCTTTTCCCCTGTACAGGAGAAGTCCTGATTCAATCTGGTTACCGGCCAGCCGGTACTGCAAAATGAAGTCCTTGTTTCCCCCTTTTTTTTCCGTCGGTTTCAGGGTAATGCTGGCTGCTGCTTTCCCTTCATAGGCAATATCCACCTCATGGGAGGTACAGCGGATATCCTGTATAGGCACCCCGGTGGAGAGGTCCAGGTGGAGATCAAAAGTGTAGAACGGTTCTTCTCCCTCCCTGGTATACGGGTTCGCCAGCCACTGTTCCGACGCGGGGGTGTTGGTGGCCGACTGATTGTTGTAACGGGGGCCCACCACGGTAGGGTAGATGAATTCATACACACCTGACAGTGGTATGAGCAGCTCGGTGTACTTCATCTCCACACGGATGACATCACCCGGGAGGATATTGGCCACGTTCATCTGGAACACGTTCGGTCGCTGCTGTTCAAGCAGCGATGCCGTCTTGCCTTCCTGCTTCGCCTGCTCATAATTCAGTCGTGCCTTGTCACGTTCCTGCACCACGGCAAAGATCTCCCGCTCACCGATGGTCATTTTCATTTCGTAAACTGCAGCACGGGTCGAGGCCGGGAAAATATAGATTGCCTCCAGGGTGTTTTTACCTTCATTCCTGTACACCTGTGTAATGGCCACATCGGCAATCACCCCTGCAATATATATATCTGCCCTGGTCTCTTTGAGCGGTAACCTGTCGGTGGAATGATCATCGCACAGTACAAAGAAATAAGGCGACAGGGTTCTGTCACCCTCCTCCTGTTGCGGCATCCTTCCCGAAGAAAGCGCTCCCCGTCCCTGACTTCCTTGTGAAAAACAAACGACAGAGGGTACTACAAATCCGAGTATTACCATGGCCTTGCGTTTCATCTGATCGAAAAAATTGTGTGTTTTCATGATAGTTGAATTAATGAATAATTGAATTACGTATGCCGGTATTGCTAAAAATCCTGGTCAATAATTTGTTTGTTATTTGGATGCAGAGGGAGGGCAAATTCCATAAAAGAATCCGTGATATTTTGTAAGTGTATGATTATGAGTCTGTAATATCGCACAACGTAACCGCCTGCCGTATTTTCCGCCCTTGAATTGCCTTATGTTTTTCAGTAGATTTGCACCATGTGGTTATCACTGTTCATAAAGTTTAAGGAGAAGTGGTATAGGCACTGGTTGTCTGATCAGCCTCTCTCCGACGAGAGCCTGTTGAGGATGTACAGGGAGAAGGGCGATGTGGACCTGATAGGCCTGCTGTTCGAGAGGTATACCCACCTGGTTTTTGGTGTATGCATGAAATATCTTAAAGATGAGGAAGCGGCCAGGGATGCGGTGATGGAGATTTTTGAAAAGCTCATGGATGAACTGGCTGTGCGGGAAATCACTTTTTTTAAAACCTGGCTGTACTCCGTTTCACGTAATCATTGCCTGATAAAAATACGGCGGCAGACGGGTGAGAATGGCATGAGGGATCGTTACGGTGAAATAAATAACGCGGGGATTATGGAAATTGCCGGGGATATGTATCTAAATGTTGGAGACGATGCAATGGAGAATATCCTCGAAAAGCTTCAGCGTGCACTGCTGCGGCTCAATGAAGCGCAGCAGGTATGTATCAGGCTTATGTACCTTGATAAAAAATCATACAGGGAGATAGCAGAGATGACCGGCTTTTCCCTCAACCAGGTAAAAAGCCACATACAGAACGGGAAGAGGAATTTAAAAAACCTTATTGAGGAGGACGAATGAAAGCGAATGAAGAAATCCGGTTGTTCACTGAAACAGGTTGTCTGGAGTTGAGAACCATCCAGTTGCTAAATACCGGCCAGCTCAGTAAGGAAGAATTACGGAAGGTAGAAAAACATCTTTCCGGCTGTGAGCTCTGCCGCGATGCGGTGAGTGGTTACCGTCTGATAGCCGATACCGGTCACCAAAAGGACATCGTGGATGAGCTGCAACAGAAACTTTCGAAGGAGGTTCTTCATGGAGCATTCCGGGATGTAATGGCAGCGAGCACTGCCCCGCGCGAACCCGTGATAAAGGAGTCTGCTGTTCGTTATTCCACGATCATGCCCGCGCCCCATATGAAGAAACCGAGACGATGGCCGGTGTATGTAGCCGTGGCGGCCTCTGTACTGCTAATCATCGGGTATTTCTCACTGTTCGATGTGAAACGGGCAGGGAGACAGATAACCGAGAACCTTGAGCAGGATAAGGAAACATCCGGTACAGAACTGCCCCGGCAAAATGAAGAACCTGTTGTGGCCGCCTCTCCGCCTGTAAGGCAGGCAGAGGAGGAAAAACAGGAACCCGGGGCCGGGACCAGCGGCAGGTCAGGAAAGGAGGTGAAAGCAGCGGTGGATCAATCCGCCACCGTCACACCTGCTGAAGAGATCCATTGGCCGGCTACAACCATGGCCGGAGTGGAAAATGCCACAATGACCGCGACAGATACGGCAATTATCGCCGAGGACAGGCAAACGAATGTGATCGTTGCGGAAACCGTGGTTGAAACGGTTATGGAGAAGAGTGAACTGGCAGATGAAAAAAGGAAGGCCGAAAGACTAACAACGCGGGCCGACGGGGCAGCTCCTGCCGCACCCGATACCGGACAAGCGGGGGAAGTATTCATTGTCGCGGAAGAAATGCCTTCATTTGTTCATAAAGATTACAAGGATTTTTCGGATTATGTTCTCAGGAACCTGAGATACCCTTCTGATGCTCAGGAACAATCCATTGAAGGTACGGTGATCGTTCGCGCAACCATCGGCACGGACGGAATGATCAAAAACCCGGTGGTGATCAGGGGAGTCGGCCCGGCCCTGGATGGGGAAGCCCTCCGTGTCATAAAATCCTCTCCACCCTGGATACCGGGAAAACAGGGAGGCGTGTTGGTGGAAGTGCAAATGGTATTCCCTGTAACCTTCCGCCTTAAATAAGCCATTTCCCTTTGTATTCGCCTCGTTCATCAACAAATAAAATCCTCTCGTAAACAATCCCCTTATACCCTCTGTGCATAAATTTGCAGTATTGATTTAATGTTTTAATTTTAACCGTTATTATTTTAACAGGTATGAGTCCTCTGATCTGCGAAGCCACGAACGATACCCCCTTTGTAAGGCTGGAGAACGGGTTGATTGAAATCCGCGGGAAATCCATTTCAGAAGACCCAAAAGGTTTTTACCAGCCGGTCTATCAATGGATTAAGAAATACATGAGAAATCCGGTGGATCCCACGGTGGTAGATCTCAAGTTTGAGTATATCAACACCAGTTCTTCAAAATGGGTGTTCAATATACTGAAGGTGATTGGTGATGAGTTCGATCAGGATAAGATCATCCGTATCTCGTGGCATTATGAATACGGTGATGATGATATGCTGGAGTTAGGGAAGATATTTGAAAGCCTGGTAAAAAGGCCATTTAATTTTATTGAGTCGAAGGAACATTAGGAACCCCTTCACCAAGGATTGGCAAGCCTGAGTTACGCATCATATACCACATGTAAAACGTAAGTGTTATGAAAGGTCAATTATTCGTAATTCTTTTCTTCTTTCTTTTTCCGGTAATTCATTCGCAGCCGGTTATTTCATTGCCAGCGCCGCAGAAAAGCGGGGGTATGCCGCTGATGGAAGCTCTGTCGAAGAGGGCTACCTCGAGGGCTTTCGACACCCGTGACCTGACACGTCAGCAGCTTTCCGACCTGTTATGGGCTGCCTGGGGGATCAACCGGCCCGACGGGAAACGTACCGCCCCTTCTGCACGAAACATGCAGGAGACGGACATCTATGTTCTTCTCAGGGAAGGGGTATATATCTACCGTGCACCGGAACATGATCTGAGCCTGGTGCTTGCTGAAGATGTGCGGGCCATGGGAGGCACCCAGGAATTTGTGAAGGATGCACCGGTGACACTCGTCTTTGTGGCCGACCTGGCAAAGATGGGCGACCGGCCGCTGGAAGGGAAACTGCAAACCGCAAATATCGATGTGGGGTATATCTCCCAGAATGTCTACCTCTATTGTGCTTCCGAGGGACTAGCCACCGGTGCACGGGGGATGGTCGACCGCGAAAAGCTGGCTCCCCGCTTGAAGCTGCGCGAAGACCAGGCAATCATCCTCGCGCAGTCAGTGGGATACCCCGGGAAATAACGGTATGTAGCTGTTTTATTTTGGTGACGGAACTACTTCGTTCAGTTCCACATTAATGCTGATCTGTACCTCTTCACCTACTATCAGTCCGCCGGTATCGAGCCTGCTGTTCCATGATACGCCGTAGTCAAACCTGTTGATGGAACCGGAGATTTTAAACCCAGCCTTCCTGCCGTTTTGAGTGTTGATCATTCCTAAATACCTGACAGGGAGTTTTACGTTTTTTGTGACGCCCCTGATGGTCAAGTCACCGGCCAAAAGGTATGCGCCGTCCTCCTTTACCAGCGTACCCTTAAAAAGGATCTCAGGGTAGTTAACCACATCAAAAAAATCGGGTGATTTGAGGTGGCCATCCCTTCTCTCATTGTTGGTGTTGATCGAGGCAGTATTTGCCCGGAATTCAACCGTACTGCCTTGGAAATCATCCGAGGTGCTGGCAACACGGCCGTCAAACTCCCTGAACTCCCCTTCCACTTGGGCAATGATCATATGGGTGACAACAAACCTGATATTCGTATGCGGCTTATCCAGTACCCAGATAGTCTGTGCAAAACTGCCGGTACTTATCAATAAGGCCGTTAGTAATATAATGGCTTTCATTCTCATTCTTTTTTTAACGTTATATCAATATAAAACACCGTTCGCCCTGTTTTGTTTAATTTAAAACGAATTTAAATAAACAAAATTGAGCTTGTTCGCCGATAGTCGTTACGTGTAACTTTGGATGATTGAATCGTTGAAAGGGCGATTCTTCC
>JAXDBV010000067.1:0-9664 GCA_034678415.1 Bacteroidales bacterium | reverse complement strand
ATATTGAAGGTAAGCAGAAAGAGCTGGCCGAATACAATATAAAACACCATATTGACGACTCGGTGCTGGTTAATGGGAGGCGAATGACGAATGTCGGAACCTTCAGGGCGTATGTAACCGAATACCTGAAAAACCATCCGATGATCCATAAAGACATGACCTTCCTCGTGCGTCACCTTCAGCCAACGGAAAACGGTTTGCCAATAGAGGTGTATGTTTTCAGCAAGGACAAGAACTGGGCGACTTATGAATCGATCCAGGCGGATATTTTTGATCATCTGCTGGCCGTTGTGAGAGAATTTGATCTTCAGGTGTTTCAGGCTCCTTCGGGGGACGATATCCGTGCGCTGGCACGTGGATCTGCTTCAGGCTGACCGCTGACGCAATACTTCATAGATCATCACGCCAGCGGCCACCGATACATTCAGTGACTCGATCTGTCCCATCACAGGTATACGCACCACAACATCCATCATTTTCAGGAGGGAAGGGTTCAGCCCCTGTTCTTCCGGTCCCATAATGATACAGGTTGGAGAGGTATAGTCTGTGTCCCTGTAATCGCGATTGGCCGTTCCGCTTGTACCGGTCAGCTGCAGCCCGCTCTTCCGGAGAAAATCGAGGGCCATGGGCATGGAAGGTACACGGCATACCGGTATGCGGCACAGTGCTCCGGCTGATGTCTTGACCGCTTCGGGAGTGATCATAGCCGATCCTTTTTGCGGTATCACGATGGCATGCACCCCTCCGCACTCCGCCGTGCGTGCTATCGCTCCAAAATTCCTGACATCGGAAACCTCATCCAGGGCGATCAAAAACGGCACCTTCCCCGACTCATACAGCCCGGGTATGATCTGATCAAGCCGCTGATATTCAATCTCCGAAAGAAAAGCCAGTACTCCCTGGTGGTTCCTGCGGGTGATACGGTTGATCTTTTCCTCCGGGACAAACTGAAACGGTATATTCCTTTCCCTGATAAGGGTGAACAGCTCGCCATATAGTTCACCCCGCAGCCCCCGCCGGATAAGGCACTTTTCTATCTCGCGTCCTGACCGGATGGCTTCGGTCACGGCACGAAATCCATAGACATAGGTACTGGCAATGCTCATGAGCTAATCAACATTATACACCTGGCCGTTCCTCCACGAATCGATCGCCTGGCCCCAACGTGTCACCAACGCCTCACCCCGCCGAAGAACATAATGGTTATCGGAATAGGGAATGATTTTCCTCTCGAAAACAAAACTGATCGTGTTCTTTTTCATCGGGTTGCCATAGATCCATTCTTCATCATCGTCGGTCTTATAAAGGATGTGCGGAGGCCCGTAGATAGTATAGATCATTCCCCTGTCCGTTTTCCACCCTTCCTTGTAGGAGGTGAAATAGTAGTTGGCAAAGAATACCCGGTTGTAAAACACCCGGATAAGCTCACGGGCCGACTCCATGTTCCTTGCCGTTTCCAGCCAGAAATTATCGGAGGCCAGCTTGAGGTTGGGTGTCCTGATTATCTGGCGGTACTGCTCAGGTGTCGCCACGTATGACAGCGGTCCAACCATCTGATCAGCGTACTTGATCTGGGGGTATGATACCCCCATATTATAAAAGGTAATCCCTTCCGGCTGGCTGGTATCTGCCTGAATATGGTACATCCCTTCAAACGGGAAAGCGATGGGTTGGCTCCCATCCAGGGGTATGACCCAGGAGGTGTCGGGGATATTGCGCAGCACATCACCGGGAATCATCAGGTCAGGAGGAGGTGCTTCGGGATACGTGTTCAGAAAAAAACGCACATACAGGCTGTCAACAGGCTGGTTATACCTCAGGCTTACCCGATTTGAGGTATCAACAAACGTGTAAAAATACGGCTTGTTCTCCTTCAGATTGACAGGGTAAAAATTCTGACGCGTAAAGGGACCCGACTTGTCCACCAGCAGATAGGTCTGTATCGCCCTATCCCTGATGGTATCTGTGGTGATCACTTCGAGGATATAGCGCTTGCCGCTCTCTGCCGGGAAGGGAATTGTGGCAATATAATCATCCTTGACCTGGTCTTTCCTCACCTTGCGCAGTACCGTATCGGATACCACCAGGGTCCTTGCTTCATTCATCTCAAAGAGCCGGTAGTCAAAACACAGCACAGCCTGTTCGATTACCAGCTCGTTGGCAGCGCTGAACATCAGCTCGGACGTGACAAGACGTGCGATGAGAACGGAACGCTCAGGCTCCTCATGGTAGACGAGAAACCTGGGGTGCAGAACATTCTGTGCAGGCTGGTAAAGGTATGACATGTCATGTTCATCATCATGCCGTCCCAGAAACAATGCACAGCCGGCCAGCAAAACAAATAACGAACATGCAACAACGACCCTCCCCTTCATGAATGCGTTCCTTTGATTGTCAAAAGTACTAATAATTTGGTTGTTTGTATCCCTCATTCCCAAACCGATATTGCCCGGCATGCTTCTTTACCGTCGCCGACCCTTGTGATGGAATGGCGATACGTCAGCGGGTCAGCCCCGGCGGGAGCACTGTTAATGCGGAGGCTATCCCCCCCGGCACACTCGGACAAAAAATTGATCTCGAATGCACGACAAACCTTTTCCAGCGGCAACAGGGTATACATTTGGTCAATGATCCAGCCGATATATTTCGTATTGTTCACGTGGTTATTACAATCCAGGTCACCGTGGTGCACCGTGATATGTTCCGACGGGATGCCTTCCTTCACATCTTCCAGTTTTTTCAGTCCTCCGGGGAGCGCCTGCCGGGAAGGGTTCACCGGCACTTTAAGGAAGTAGTCAGGGATCCTGCATGGCCGTTTGGTTGCCGTATCCATAACGATCCATGCACTGGAAGCGGAAGCCAGGATCCCGTCTTCGCCTGAGCACAGCTCAAAATCACGGATAGCCATCAATCCGTCCATGCCCCTGGGCCAGGTTTCCGCAATGATCCTCTCGTGCATGCGGGGGTAGCGCTTCACCGATACCCTGAAGCGGAAGAGCACCCACATACGGTTCCTGTCCGCCAGGTCGTTCATACCCAGCCCCAGGTGGGCGGCATGATGCCCGGCCGTCTCCTGAAGGTAATTGCACAGCGTGGTGAGATGACAGGTTCCAGCGGGCCCTGTCTCATACACCCTGACCTCATATTCATCGGTCCATACAGGTTTCTTCTCCATAACAAATCAGGTTTTTATCGTGGTTCCATCCCGGTCTGTGACATCCATCTGTTCACCGGTATGATCAATCAACCATCAGGTATCAACGGTTGTGACCACAGTACGGGCTTTGGTTACACCCAGGTACCGGTCGATGATGAAATGCATAAGGTAGATGACCGGTGTGAGAAGAATGGCCAGCGATACCTTGTACAGGTATTGAACGATACCGATGGATAACACATCCCTGAACGAGTAGTTCCCCAGGAGGTAGAAGGCGATGAAGAGCACAAGGAAACTATCGATCAGCTGTGATACCACCGTGGAGCCGGTCGCCCTGAGCCACAGGTTCCGGTGTTCCGTGAGCCGGCGCAGGTAATAAAAGGTATAGGCATCAACAAGCTGGGATACCAGGAAGGCGGTGAGCGAACCGATAATAATGCCCAGTCCCTGGCTGAGAATATAGGTATAGGCATAATCAATATCGAACGGCTTACCCGCGGGATCGCTGTTGTTGGCATCAAGCCACAGGGGTGATGCCGGCAACCGCGTGGACACATAGATCACAATAAAGGCATAGGCTATGAGCCCCGCTCCCAGGAGGCTCACCTTTCTCACACCCCGCCTGCCGAAATATTCATTGATGATATCCGAAAGAACAAATACGATGGGCCATATAAGAACACCAACGCTCATGTTCAGCCGGAAAGCGCTTTCCTTCCCCCCCGTCCCGGCATCCCCTGCAAGACCCATCAGCCGCTCCACGGAGAAAACCTTTACACCGATGATCTCGGCAATCAGCGCGTTGGTGATAAATAATCCTGCCAGTACAAAAAACAGGTTCTCCAGTTTCCGGGTATTAGCCTGCGTCTCACTCATGAATCATGCTGAATTGATACCATTGAGGAAGTTTAATAAACAGGTTCCTTTTCCACAAGTGAAATGATTAAATGTTCTGAAATTTATTAAAAAAAACAATTCTTAACTATATTCACCGGGTATTGTTGCCGGGAGGACATGCCGCCGGATACCGGCGTGCTTTTCCCGGGATTAGTGATGTGTTATGCGTAAACGGAAACTACCCCTGCTGAAAGACGTGGACATCACCGGCATTGGTGCCGAGGGCAAAGCCATTGCACGCGTCGACGACATGGTGCTCTTTGTTCCCCTGGTGATGCCGGGTGATGTGGTAGATGTACAGGTTACCAGAAAACGGAGCCGTTACATGGAGGGGGTTGTTACCCGCATCGTGAAACCCTCCGCCCAACGTACAGACCCTTTCTGCCGGCACTTCGGCATATGCGGAGGATGCAGGTGGCAACACATGCCGTATCCCATGCAGCTGGAACACAAGCAGAAACAGGTGTCTGATCAGCTCAGCCGCATCGGCAAACTGACCCTCCCGCCCGTCAGCCCCATCATCGGCTCAGAAAAACAGACCGAATATCGTAACAAGCTCGAATTCACCTTCTCCGACAAACGCTGGATCACTGCCGATGAGATAGGTGACGGCGGTGAGATCATCAACCGCAATGCCCTGGGATTCCACCTGCCAGGCCGTTTTGACCGTGTGATCGATATTGCTCACTGCCACCTGCAGCCCGAGCCTTCCAACCAGATACGTAACCTTGTCCGCGAATATGCCCTGGAGAATAAGCTCTCCTTCTACAGCCGCGGCACCAATACCGGGTTCCTGCGTAACCTTATCATCCGCAACACCTTACAGGGAGAGGTAATGGTGATCGTTGTCTTCGGGTACGAAGACAAAAGGAACAGGGAGGCTTTGCTCGACCACCTTCTTCAACAGGTTCCCTCCATCGCATCATTACAATACGCTGTCAACACAAAGCTGAACGATACCCTCTTTGACCAGGAGATCGTGGTATATCATGGCAGTGACCACCTCACCGAGACCATGGGGAATCTGAGGTTCCGTGTAGGGCCCAAATCCTTTTACCAGACCAACAGCCGGCAGGTACATGCTCTGTATCAGCTGGTGAGCCGCTGGGCCAACCCTGCGGGCCATGAGACCGTGTACGACCTATACACAGGCACGGGCACCATCGCCCTGTTCCTCGCGAAACAGGCAGGGAAGGTGATCGGTATCGAATCGGTTCCCGAAGCGGTGGACGATGCTGTGTTTAACGCTTCGCTGAACCATATCACCAACGTCACATTCCTGACCGGCGACATCAAGGAGGTGCTCGATGATTCGTTCACCGGCCGTTTTGGACGGCCCGATGTGGTGGTGCTCGATCCTCCACGGGCCGGTATGCACAGCCGGGTGGCCGGCCGCCTGCTTCAGATGGGAGCGGGAAAGATCATCTACGTGAGCTGCAACCCTGCCACACAGGCCCGCGACCTCACCCTCCTGGCTGATCATTACACTGTTACAGCCGTGCAACCGATCGATATGTTCCCCCATACACAGCATGTGGAAAACGTGGTGATGATGATACGAAAGAACAGATGAACCTCTGCAGATTCCGTATCATATGCCTGCCCCGGGCGGCGTTGCCGGAGTGATCAGAGCCCGGCCGGCAGAGAAATGCCGGCCTGCCTCATGGAAATTATTGAGTGAATTATTGAATTACCTCTCATTTAATTCAATAATTCCATACCCCGGCCGGGCTATTGCATACCTCTTCATCGTTCACCCAAAACCGGGCCACGGTTCCTTCAATTCAAAATGAAAAAAAACAACGGACCACAACCCGTAAAGGTTTCAGCCTTACAAAATCTAAAAAAATTATAATTATTCCGGTGATAGCACCGTACAACCTTGTTAAGATGCGTCTTTTTCTTTGCATATAATTCACTGAAGCACTAACTTTATGCTGACTATTGAGAGCTAAAACTACGGCTATGTCAGAGCTGGTATTTATCATCCTTTTCTTTGCGTGGTATTTACTCTCCCTTGTTATTTCAGAGAGGGTGCCGAAAAACCATGTTCCCGGCCCGGAGTGGACTTTTTTTCTCTGCATGGTTCTCAGCCCGGTAGCAGGGTTTCTTATCGTTACGCTGAAAGGTAAATCCAAAATTCTCAACCCATGAAAAAATCATTTTTCTATTGGTTCATTCTCCTAATTGTATTTGTCATGGAACCTACCCGTTCATTCTCACAGGAAGCCTTCGAAGCCGATTCGTTCAGGACGGCGATGGGCATGCTTACGATCCATTTCATCGGGCACGGGACGCTCATGATGCAGGTTGACGGAAAAGTGATTCATGTGGATCCGGTGATGCAGGAAGCCGATTACAGGCAGATGCCCGATGCCGACCTTGTGCTTGTCACCCATGAGCATGGCGACCACCTCGATGTGAAGGCGCTCGAACATATTGTCATTGGCAGCACACAGGTGATCATCACCAGGAAATGCCAGCAGAGCTACCCTAAAGGGATAGTACTGAATAATGGTGACAGGATGAAGATCGGGAATATTGAGGTTGAAGCGGTTCCCGCCTATAATATCGTGAACAAGCGGCCCGATGGCCGGCCTTTTCATCCCAGGGGGGAAGGCAACGGTTACGTGATCCGCTTTGAGAACTTCAGTGTTTACGTGGCAGGCGATACCGAAAATGTGCCCGAGATGAAGAACCTGAAGAATATTGATGTGGCTTTTCTGCCCATGAACCTGCCCTATACCATGACGGCGGACATGGTGAGGGAGGCAGCCCTTTCGTTCCGTCCACGCATTCTCTACCCGTACCATTACGGTACCACGGATACCGGGGAGCTGATCAGACGGATGGAAGGGGAAAAAGGTATTGAGGTGCGGATCAGGGACCTCAAATAGGTTCACCGGGTATTCCCGTTACAGGTTCCCTTTCAGATAGCCCCCGTCGACGGCAATGGCCTGGGCGGTAATAAAATTGTTCCTTGGTGAGAGCAGGAATGCAGCGAGCGCTGCCAGGTCATCAGGATCGCCGAATTTACCGGCCGGCACCTGGCTGATACGTTCCCTCACCACCTCCCCTACGGATTTATTTTGTGCCCGGGCATTCTTTTCCAGGATATCCCTCAACCGTTCGGTATCGGTGGGGCCGGGCATAAGGGTGTTGATGTACACCTGGTCGGCGGCTACCTCTGTTGCCAGCGTTTTCAGGAAACCTGCCAGGCCCATCCTCGCTGCATTGCTGAGCACCAGTCCGGCCAGCGCCTGTTTCACGCCGGTGGAGGTGATGGCCACGATACGCCCGTAGCGGTTCTTCCTCATGAGGGGAACAAACTCGCGTGCCAGGCGTACACCCGACATGAGCTGGGTGTCGAGGGCTTTATACCAGGCCGCATCATCATGCTCAAGGCTTGCCCCGAGGGGCGGCCCCCCGGCATTGATAAGCAATCCGTCAAGCCGTTCGTACCGCCCTGAAACATATGAACCCAGTGCCCTGATATCGTCTGCAAGCGACACATCGGCCACTACCGTACCGGGTTCCCTGCCCGTCTCCTTACGGATCTGTTCCGCCGCTCGTTCAAGATTGTCGGCCGACCGTGAAGACAATATGACGTGTGCTCCTTCAGCGGAGAGTACCCTGGCGCACGCGAACCCAATACCTTTGCTGCCACCCGTCACCAATACTATATTACCGGCAAGCCTGAGATCCATGGTTTATGCTCCTTTCTTAATATCTATGACTCTGTTGATAAGGGGTGTTAATCCGGTGATGCGGCACTCGATCACATCACCCTCTGCAATATCGGTTGCTCCCGGCGTACCTGTGGCAATGATATCGCCGGGCATGAGGGTCATCACGTCCGACAGAAAGCTGATAATATCCGGAGGGGGGAACTTCATGTCGGTCACACGCGCCGAGGCAACCACCTTGCCGTTTCTTACCGTGCCAATCTCCAGTGCATCGATCGTGGGAACCTCATCCTTTGAGACAAATAAAGGGCCGAAGCTGAAGAAGGTGTCGAACGATTTAGAGGCGGTAAGATACCTCACGTTCATTTTCAGGATATCTTCGGCCGTCATATCGAGAACAGGGGTAAAGCCCGCCACAACATCACGCCATTGACCGGGTTTCACATGACGGCATTTGCGCCCGATGATAACACCCAGTTCGGCTTCGGCGGTCGTCTTTCTTGAGAGGGCCGGAATCCTGATATAATCGCCATGCCCGATAATGGTTGTGTCGGGCTTCATGAAGCTGCCCGGGTATCGGTCGGGCTGGACAGCCATCAGCTCTTCGGCATGAACGCTGAAATTCAGTCCGATACATATGATCTTCGAAGGATTACGATACAGGGGGGCGTATTCAACCGTCTGGGGAGGTATGGCCTGGTGATCAAACATCCCGGTATCCATCATTTTCTTTCCTTCCCGGCTGAACCATTCCATCATCCCGTCGAGCTGATTGTTTTTCAACATATCGCCCAGGGCGAAGGTACTGTCAAACGGCATGGAAGGTCGGAGCAGGGGCAGAGGAATATACCCTTCCGGTGCCACGAGACATGCCGTTTCCCCTTCATTCCAGTATATGGTAGTCAGCTTCACGGGGCGCAGAATACCGGGTTAGAAAACAGTTGTTAACATAAAGATATGAAAAAGTAAAATACGTGGAAATATGCTGTGTATTATGATATTGTTATCTTTAATCAATGAAATCCGGCATTCGGGGCAATTTGGTGATATATATCACTCTCTTATGGAATTTCAATACTTTTTCCCAACTATCAGGCGTTTTAAATCGTATAATATATTAGAGCTTTTAATGGCTGTTTATGAGGGCTTTGCTTAAAATATTCTGTGTATTGCTGTTGTTTTCGCTTTCTTTAGGCGCCACCGGTAGTGAGGTCAAGAAGAAGCCCAATTTCAGGAAGAAGAAGAAGATGGAACTGGTAATGGATACGACCAGACTGGGGAAGAATAAGCTCTTTTTTTCAAAGAAATACCAGAAGAAGCTGAAGAAGAGGATGAAGAAGAAGAAAAAGTTCTGATAGGGCGGGATACCCGGTAAAATGCGGTTGCGTCCAATGGATTAATACCCCGGGGCCTCCCTTTAAGCTGCGAGACATTTTTCGTCATCCCGGCGATTTCGTGCCGGGATTTTTTTGAATCATTACCGGATGATTATCTTTGCACTGCGCCCGGAATTGTTAAGGCGGATTGAATTATTTTCAGGGGATATAGCTCAGTTGGCTAGAGCGCCGCAATCGCACTGCGGAGGTCGGGGGTTCGACTCCCCTTATCTCCACATAATATAATAGATACCTCTTGTAATTCAATATGTTATGAGAAGTATTATTATTTTAAATTTTTATTTACAAGCATATTTTACCCCAAACCCGTCTTCGCTGAAAAGGTAATCACAAGTCGAAGTATGGTTTACTTTGGTCAGATTAGAAGGTGGCTAAAATGAGGGTGTTTCTATAAGGATTTCCAATTTTTTTATGCTTATCTCTGAGGCAAATCAGGGTTAATATTGTCTGTGTGGTATAATTAGACTCCGTGAAGGGATATCGTGGCTAAAATGCCTTGTTTTGACGTAGTTTTACACGAATTTCTT
>JAXDBV010000066.1:0-10069 GCA_034678415.1 Bacteroidales bacterium | reverse complement strand
TCCCAATATCCTTGCCAGGCAGGTATCCGGAAAGCTGAGCCAGGTGGGGAAAATATGCCGGTATCAGCGTGCATACTCGCCCGTCAGGGCGGGCGAGGAGATCATCAGGAAACAGGTGTCATTTGTTGATCCCGAATTCCTGGATATCTTTACAGTAGCGCTCCTAACAGGCAGCAGCGAGGCCATCCATGAGATGAATAATGTCCTGGTCAGTGATGACCTGGCAGGTATTCTTTATGGCCCTGAAGATCCCGTTGGGAAAAGCATCAGTATTGTTAATGATGAGGGAATCGTTCACGCATTTATCGTTGCAGGGGTATTCAGGAAATTTCCGCTGAACTCAAGCTTCCAGTTTGATGTCCTAACAAACTATGGCAACTTCCTTACGATGTGGAATGTGAAGGACGATGACTGGAAATTATGGACCACTGCCACCTTTATCATGGTGAATGACGCCACGGCAACCGGTCAGATCATCAGGCAGCTCTCCGAATATATCCCGTTACAGAACCAGGCAAGAGAAGATGCGAAAGTTACTTCCTTCCGGATGATCCCTTTCAGGCAGGTAAACAGGAATACAAGGGAGATATGGAACGGTGGATTGTTCCCCGGCCTGCATCCTGCCGCAAGGATCGCACCACCCATCATGGCTATCCTGATCCTGCTGATCGCCTGCTTCAACTTCACCAATACATCCATCGCGGCCTCAGGCAGGCGCCTCAGGGAGATTGGTATCAGGAAAGTGCTCGGAGGCCAGAGGAGACAGATCATTATCCAGTTCCTGACAGAGAACCTGTTGATCAGTTTTCTCGCGCTGCTGCTGGGTGTGGCCTTTGCCGGTTTCCTCGTTCCTGCCTACAGCAGCCTGTGGGATTATATGTCCCTCCGGTTGACGTTTAACGGTTACCCCGGCTTTTGGCTGTTCCTAGTCCTCCTGCTGGCCCTTGTCGGCATCCTCGCCGGTTCATATCCCGCATTCTATATCAGTGCCTTCAAACCGGTATCCATCCTGTACGGTAAATGGAAACTTGGCAGTGCATCCCTTCTCTCATGGTCACTGCTTACACTTCAGCTGATCATTTCCGTAATGGCTCTCGTGTCGGGTTTTGTTTTCACAAAGAATGCCGCTTTCCAGGATACCATTGACCTGGGTTATGACAAGGATAACCTTATTGCAGTGCCGATCAATACTGAACCGGATTATTATGTTTTCAGGAATGAGGTGATGAAAAATCCCGATATCAGTTCTGTCGCCTTTACAGAAGAACATATTGGATGGGGCACGTATGTCAGAAGCATGAGAAATGGAGATATCCGGCTGGAGGTTGATATGATGGATATTGGTGCCGGATACGCGGAGACAATGGGATTAAGACTGGTCGATGGCAGGTTATTTTCTGAAGAAAGGAAAGAATATGACGTTAGCAACCGGTCGGTGATCGTAAACAGGAAGCTGGCTGAAAGCTTTGGCTGGGAAAACGCGCTGGGCCAGAGGCTTGTGATGAATGACACAGTCATTTATACCGTAACAGGTGTGGTGAGTGATTTTCATGCACAGGGCTTTTTCACCCGAATCCATCCCACTGTCCTTGCCCTGAGCCAGGGGGAACATGTCAGGGTAATGGCTGTGAGAGCCGGGAAGGAAAAGCTGCCTCAGGTACAGGAATACCTTTCTGTTGTATGGAAGAGTATGTTTCCGAATATTCCCTATGGAGGTATGTACCAGGAGGAAACCCTGGCAGAAGCCAGGAGCATCAACAGCAGCATACAGAAGGTATACATATTTCTGGCGGTTACGGCCGGGGTTCTTTCACTCATCGGACTGTATACGCTTGTGAGCCTTGGTATTATCAACCGAACAAAGGAGGTTGGCATACGGAAGGTCCTGGGTTCAGGAATGACACACGTGGTTTGGGTGCTCAGCCGTCGTTTTATTGTTGTGGTAACCGTCTCTTCCGTCCTCGGGTGCCTGGCTGCATGGTATACCTGCCGGGGCCTCATGTCAAGCATATGGGAAGTGTATACAGAGATCACGGTAGGGCCGTTTATCCTGGCAGTGCTCCTGATATTCCTCTCTGCCGTTCTTACGATAGCCTGGAAGGTTTACATGGCGGCATCAATGAATCCCTCATGGTCGCTCAGGTACGAATAGTACTGCCGGACCGTGCTCGCCTGGATGCTCCTCCTATATTGTTCCTCAACGGTTCCTGAAACGATCAGCATAAACCATTGCCCGAAACGGTGGTCCGGTAATTACTGAATTATATGAGAGGTAATTACATAATTTATACCCCTTGTGGATCAATGCCTGGCCAATTCCCGGGGATGGTGATGGAATAAGAAAGAGAATGAAACATGGGATCAGCTAAGAAGAAGAAAATCAACATTCCCCGGAAGGGATGCTTTCGGCACGCCGTTTATTTCGGGTGAAAAATCCATCATAGCCGGCAATCACCCGGAAACGATGGGGGTATACCGCCATTTCACTGATACCTCAACGCCTCTGCCGGGTTGGTTCTTGCTGCCCTGAATGACTGCCAGGCAATCGTTGCCCAGGCAATCAGCAGGGTGATGACCAGGGGAACAAAAAATTCCATGGGCGTTATTTGTATTCTGTAAGAATAGTTCTCCAGCCAGTTTTTCATGAGATACCAGCCTGCTGGCCATGCAATAATGGTGGATATGAATATCAGCAGGGATGTTTCCCTGGCCAGCATGAGCACGATACCCGGGACAGTTGCTCCCTGCACCTTCCGTATTCCGATTTCGCGTGTGCGCTGTTCGGCGGTAAATGAGGTGAGACCGAACAGCCCCAGGCTGGCAATGATGATGGCCAGGATCGCAAATACGAAGGAGAGACTGCCGGTACGCCTGTCTTCCTGGTACTGGCGGTTAAAATCCTCATCGAGGTAGAAATACTGCAGGGGGTCATTTTCCGTGAATTCCTTCCATTTTGCATCGATCATCTGTACTGTTTTTTCGCGCCGTTCGGGCAACAGCCTGAACGTGATATAACCCCAGTTATTCCCGTTGCCAGCATTGCGGAAAATGCTGGGAAAGATGGCGTGTTTTAACGACACGAAATGAAAATCCCTTACCACTCCGATCACTGTCAGAAAGATCCTCTCTTCCGGAGATGGCCCGGGTGCAATGAAACGTGTACCGACAGGCTTTTCCAGCCCGAACTGCTCCACGGCGCTCTCGTTGATCACACATGCGAAACTGTCGGTGGAGAATTCCTTTGAAAAATACCTTCCTTCCACCAGTTTCATTTTGTAGGTGTCAAGATGATCCATATCAGTCCAGATGGTGTTCATAAGGATCATCTGGTCATTCTGTTTGCCCTCCATCAGATAGCCGTTATTATTATTGGGATGGGCAGGCACAGAGGTGGAGTGCGATGCGCTTACCACGCCGGGGATTTTCTTCACCTCATCAATAAATGTGTTGATCCTGTCTCCAAGGGCATGTACCTTTCCGATAACCATCAGGTTTTCCTTGTCGAATCCCAGATCCTTATTCAGCATGTAGTGCACCTGCCTGAATATAACGAGGGTACAGAAGATGATAGCAATGGAGATGGTCATCTGCATCACCACGAGAATGCTTCTAAGCGCAGCACTTTTCATTCCGCGTTTGAGGATCCCCGACAATACGGCGGCGGGCCGGAAGGTGGAAAGGAAAAAGGCGGGGTAGCTGCCTGCGAGGATTCCCATCACCAGGGCCAGCAACACCAGCAGGGGCATTGTATACCAGCTGTCAAAATAGGCCAGTGACAGGTTCATCCTGATCAGCCTGTTGAAGTACGGTAATAGCAGCTCCAGCAGGAGGATCGCCGCGACGAGGGCAATAAGTCCCATGATCACCGATTCCGACAGGAACTGCCATATGAGCATCCCACGGTTCGATCCGAGAACCTTACGCATGCCCACCTCGTGCGCGCGGCTGGCCGACCGCGCCGTAGACAGGTTCATATAATTGATGGCGGCAATGACCAGAATGAGGATGGCAATGACCGCAAAGATATACAGGTATCGCTTGTCGTTCGGCTGCTTGAAATCCTGCTGGATCGAAGGATCCAGGTGTATGTCGCGCAGTGGCTGAAGATACAGGTTATACCTGTTTCCTGACTGGGCAAACTGGTCGAGAGTGATGCCCATGTATTGCTCCACTTCAGGACCTATATGTTTTCTGAGAATAGGGATTATTTTTTCTTCCACCCCTTCTTTTGTTGCACCCCCGGCAAGCAGCAGGTAGGTGCTGAAACTGTTGTTTAACCATGATTCTTCATGAGCCCTCAAATTGGTAATGAAGGATCCCATCATATCAAATTCAAGGTGTGTATTCTCAGGTATATCCTCGCAAACTCCCGTTACAGTATAATAGGTGGTGTCGGTCCCAACCCGGATCATTTTCCCCACTGGATTATCAGTGCCGAAATATCTTTTTGCAGCCGATCGGGTCAGCACCATGGTATGTGGTTTGTTCAATACCTGTTCCGTATCACCTATGAGGAGGGGCATGGAGAAGACCCTGAAAAAATTGGAGTCGGCCTGGATAAACCGGTCTACAATATAGCTTTTATCCTGGTACCTCATTACCACTTCACCGAACGATGCGATTCTCACCGCTTCAATAATATCGGGAATTTCACTGGCGAGGGTCCTGCCTATAGGGGCGGAGGTATAGGCCGCTTTTAACTCGCTTTCCCCGATCTTGCCATCGATGAATATCCGGTAAATCCTGTCGGCATTACTGTAAAACCGGTCATAGCTCAGTTCGTGAAGGATGAATAGCGCGATGAGGATGCTGCATGTCAGCCCCACCGCAAGTCCGAAAATATTGATCACCACATATGACCGGTGCCTGATCAGATGCCTGATGGCCAGCTTGAGGAGATTATGGAACATTATGACACGCTTATGTTGTGAATGACGGACAAAGAGATAAAAAGTTACTTCCCGTATACATGTTTAAAGAAACATCGGCTGGATAAGATGAATAATATAACAAAGAACTGGTCCATGATGTTTAGCCGGAATTGTCTTAATGCATCTTTTCCAGGAGTTCGCGTGCAGACAATACTCTAGCATATGTTTTCTGAAGTGTGGCCAGGGTTGAAAGATGCACATCCCTGGCGTTAATGATATGATCCCCAAACCTGAGGTCCCTGGTTGTACAGGCGTCACTGACCACGGTGCACCGGAATCCGAGATCGTGGGCGGCACGCGTGGCAGCTTCCACACACATATGTGTCATCATGCCGCAGATGATCAGATGACTGATTCCTTTCTGTTGCAGGAATTCAAGAAGATCAGTCCCGGCAAAGCTGTTGACTTCCCTCTTGGTGATCACCTTCTCCCCTTCGATGGGCAACACGTTGGGATGTATATCTCCACCGGTTTGGGATTCATGACGGACATGGATCACAGTTACCCCTTTTTCCCTTGATTTTTCAAGGATCTGTTTTGCCTTCAGGCTTGCTTCTTCCGGGTCAACCAATGCCCCCGGGCTGCCGGGAAAGTAAAACATCTGGATGTCAATCAGGAGTATAGCAGTGCTGTCACAGGCTATCATTCCATTACCCTGCCCGTGCACGGCTGGGAAGAGAAAAAATATGGCGGAGATAATGCTCAGAAATCCGTTAAATGTTTTCGTCTTCATAGTGTATCTTTTTACCTGTGACCATGAAAGGAACATCATGAAACTGAATGCAAATAAAGATAGATATTTTTTTATTCAAGTATGAAACTATGATCCGATAAATGGTTAAAGGTCAATAAAATAATGTTGACACAATCACGTTTACCAAAATACACTAATTTTGCTTTCCTCACATTTATAATACCGTCCCGGGTTGATGCATGGTATAATGTATAAGAGGGTTACAGGGTTCATTTACTGGAAGAGGGTGTTCACTATGATATTAATGTTCCTTCTTATACACTCTTCAGGCATAACTCAGTTCACAACCTCAGCTGATTTTGTTTTGGGGGCAGGCTTCCCCGAGTGGCTGCATACCGGGGCACGTTTTCAGACGGGGAAACAACACCAGTTGGGGTTGTATTTCGGAATGTATGTTACCTACGACGCCAGTCCGCTGACCATTTCGGCCGACTATTGCTGGCATTTCGCCGGTGATAAACATAACGCAATCGTAAAACCATGGTACCTGAAGGGAGGCTTATACTACCTTGACCTGCCCGACAGCCATACCGACAGGACACTGGTGTATGCGGGAGGAGCCGTTGGTATGGAACTGTATTACAGGGATCATGTCGGCGTTACAGCCGAAGCCGGTCCTGCCCTGCGACTGTATTCATTCGTGAACCGCGGACCGGATGGTAAATCCCTTCTTGGACCTGTAATCCCCGTAGTCCGCCTGCAGGTATTCTACCGGACAATAAAATATAAATCCTGGCTGCCACGAAAAAACAAACGATCCTGATTTAAATTTACGCATATGAAAAAAATTCAACCCATTCTCTCTTTTCTCGAAGGAAAGGAATTTGCTATGGCTGGAGTGTCACGTGACAAAAAAAAGTTCGGTGGTGCATTATTTGCCGACCTCGTGAATCGCGGATATAAAGTGTATCCTGTTAACCCCCATACTGATAAGATAGGGGATGTAACCTGTTATCCTGACGTTGCCAGTCTGCCTGAACAGGTGAAGAAACTTTATATCGTTACCCCGAAAAAAGAAACCCTGTCTGTCGTTGAACAGGCGGTGAAAAAAGGTATACGTCAGATATGGATCCAGCAGATGTCGGAAACACCCGAAGCTGTTAAACTGGCACAGGAAAAAACCGTTGATCCGGTATACGGTGAATGTATGCACATGTACGCTGAGCCGGTGGAAAGCATACATAAATTTCACAGGGCTATCAGAAAATTCTTCGGACGATTCCCGAAATAAATCATCCGGGGATCGAAGGGGTGACTGAACCGGCCTCTTCCAGTTGTTCATAAGTGAATGGTGTACTGGTATCATGAATGCTCATGTACATCCTGCATATTAAATCGGGCTGTGAACCTGAATCCTGAGACCTGTATCGTTGCAATGGGTTGCAGGAATCAATGCATATCTCACATTATCAGTTTCTTATATCCTCACGACTGCGTCAAACGCTTGTGGTGGTCAGGGAGAGTTTGCACCCATGTGAACAGGAAGGAGAGACAGGCGTTCTGAAGGTGCTGATCTGTTTGCAACCTTATTAATAAATTCTTGGTCAATACTTTGGAGAAGGAGTAAAATAGTTTATTTTTAATGTGTTTTTAATACTGTTCCTGCAGTATCTTCTTGGTATTGTGGGTCAATGGTTTGATGCGTATGTTGAAGAATATTTTTTTGAAAAAATTAATACAGGCTGCATGATACGGAAAGTTATTGATCAGCAATTCAGTAAAATTCATGTGGATGTTGTGTGTAATAAGTTTTCAGGGATTCTTACTGTTTTTCTCATTTGCTTTGGTTTGGCCGGTTCAGGGCTCCGGGCACAGGATTATTTTCTGGATGCCGCCCTCAATGGACAAACGATCAGTACATGCTCGGGTAATTTCCATGACAGTGGCGGGCCGGGTGGCGGATTGAATGCGTACAACAACAATGAAAATTACACAGTAACATTCTGTTCAAATCTTGGTAATTCCATATCATTCACCTTCATTTCATTCAAGACACAACCGGGGATGGATCTCCTGTATGTGCATGATGGGCCCACTACCGCATCTCCTCAGGTGCCGGGGAGTCCTTTTTCCGGGAATGTAGCAATAGGTACCATCACTTCTTCAGGGACATGCCTGACGTTTCATTTCATCTCCAACGGTGCGGTTCGCGATGAGGGATGGTCAGCATTGATCAGCTGCGCCCTGCCTCCTGCAACGAATGATGAAGCATGTACGGCTACTGCATTGAGCGTAAATACCTCCTGTATCCTCAACGCCTATACCAACCAGGGAGCCACAGCATCTCCTGAGCCCGATCCGGGATGCGGCAATTATCCGGTAGGACCGGCGGCCGATGTTTGGTTCAGCGTCGTGGTACCTGCCTCCGGTGTGGTCAGGATGGAATCGGAAATGGGTACAATGGCCGATGGCGCTGTTGCGGTCTATTCCGGTACCTGTGACGCATTGGTTCTTATTACCTGCAAGGATGACGATATCCCCGGAATAGATATAGCCCCAAGCCTTTCCGTTTCGGGCCAAACACCGGGAGAGACATTATGGATACGATACTGGGACTATAACGGCGGAACAGGTTCCTTCTTCCTTTGTGCCTACGATCCCTGTATCGGTTACTCTGCCAGCATCGCTTCATATACCGATCCCCTCTGCACAGGATTTAACGATGGGACTGCAACAGCCGGTGTAACGGGTGGACTGGTTCCCTATACCTATGAATGGAATACAGTGCCGGTACAGACAAACCAGACTGCCGTCGGTCTGAGTGCCGGTTCCTTCACGGTTACGGTTACCGATAGCCACGGATGTACCGACCAGGCCACAGCCGTTCTGACCGATCCCGTTGTACTGGATCTCTCCTTTGTTGCATCGGATGTGACCTGTCATGGATTCAACGACGGGGAAATTGATATGACAGTCACCGGAGGAGTACCTCCATATATCGTTTCCTGGAGCGGACCCGACGGATTCAGTTCGACCAATGAAGATGTGATGAACCTGGAACCCGGCCTTTATAGTGTCAATGTGATGGATATGAACGGGTGTCACGGTTTTGACGCCATTTTCATCAACGAGCCTGCAGTACTGAATGTATCTGAGATTATTGCATCGCACCAGGATGTGAGCTGTTTCGGAGGAAACGATGGCATCATCGAGGTTACTGCTTCAGGCGGTGTAAGCCCCTATCAGTACAGCCTCAACGGGGGGACCTTTGGTTTCAGCGGACTATTCACCGGCCTCACAGCCGACACATATACGGTTACCGTTCAGGATGCCAATACTTGTGAACAGGACGTGGTGATTATCGTCACTGAACCTGCAACAGCCGTTACCGCTTCGGTTACATCTCAAACCAATGTCCTTTGCCCCGGAGATGCGTATGGAAGTGTTACCGTCGCCGGCTCAGGCGGTACGCCTCCCTATGAATACAGTATTAACGGGGGACTGGATTTCCAGGCTGGTGGCACGTTTAACGGATTGACCAATGGAAACTATACCATTCGTGTCCGCGATGCCCACCTCTGCCTGTTCGACCTTCCGGTAACCATCCTGGCAACCGATGCAGAACCACCCGTGTTTTTAAGTACTCCCGGTAACCAGGTGGCTGTTTGTGATATCAGTGAAGTGCCTCCCTATATTAATTATGCTGCATTCCAGGCAGCAGGCGGTGTTGTGTCGGATAACTGTGCTGTGGACCCTTCATCATTTACACTCGTTTCCGAATTAAGCGACGGCCTGACATGCCCTGAAACAGTGACCAGAACATACCAGGTCTCTGATTTTAACGGAAATTCTTCCCAGTATATACAAACAATAGTTATCGATGATGATGAGGTACCTGTGATCACCGGATGTCCTTCAGATATCAGCCAGAATACCGATCCGGGATTATGCGGCGCGGTGGTTAACTGGATCCCGCCATTGGCTTCCGATAATTGTGGAATCGGCAGTTTTACCAGTAATCACAACCCGGGAGATGTCTTTCCTTTAGGAACTACTACCGTTACCTATACGGCAACCGATCTGTGCGGAAATATCACCCTTTGTGAATTCCATATTACCGTGACGGATAATGAAGATCCGGTGACCACCTGTCCTGGCGACCGGACAGAATACGTTGATGCAGGGTGCGACTACACGCTTCCGGATTACACGACACTGGCCACGGCGACGGACAACTGCACGGCAGCACCGGCCATCACCCAGTCGCCGGCGGCGGGTACGGTGATCAGCGGACACGGGACGGTGCAGACGATCACGCTAACGGCGGATGACGGGAACGGAAACACGGCCGACTGTACCTTTGATGTCACGCTGAATGATAATATTGCACCGGTGATCACCTGTCCTGGCGACCGGACCGAATACGTTGATGCAGGGTGCGACT
>JAXDBV010000065.1:0-4790 GCA_034678415.1 Bacteroidales bacterium | reverse complement strand
AAGGCTGTATGGGAGATGGAACAAATACAAGCTGTAAGCCGGGAGAAGAAAGGAGATTTCAAACTTCTGTTCACCGGGGATTACCGGCTGCCCCTCCTGATCGGTCTGCTGCTTCCGCTGCTGTCACAGTTTTCAGGTATTAACGCGGTTATTTATTACGGCCCGCGAATCCTTGAAAAAGCCGGATTCCTGCTGAGCGAAGCCCTGGGCGGACAGGTTACCATCGGAATTATCAATGTTCTTTTTACTTTGCTTGCCATATTTACCGTTGACCGGTGGGGCAGAAAGCCTTTACTGATGCTGGGGATCGGAGGTGCAACCCTCGCCCTTATCTCATGCGGCCTTCTCTTTGCCTTCGGCATCACCCATGGACCATGGATACTGTTGTCTATCCTGGTTTATATAGCCTGTTTTGCCTTTTCTATCGGTGCTGTTGCCTGGGTGATCATCGGAGAAATTTTTCCCAACAAAATCAGGGGAAGGGCAATGTCCCTGGCAACATTTTCACTCTGGACAGGTTGTTTCATTGTCGGACAGATCACCCCACTGATGCTTACGCATGTTGGCGCCCCCGGAACTTTCTGGACATTTGCGCTTCTGTGTTTGCCGGCTTTCTGGCTTACCTGGAAACTCATACCAGAAACACGGGGAAAAACACTGGAAGAAATCGAGCGATCATGGAAAAAAGGGGGAAATGCCCGGGAATAAAACACTCCCATGATTTCCATGTCTTACACCAGGATTGATCTCTCCCCCGGCTGTTACCCGGCATTCATGTACAAAAAACAAGCACCTCCACCGAACCGGCAACATCCGGCAATGAAACATCCTCGTGAAACATTCCCTGATAATGATTTAAGGAATCTTACGAGGGAATGAAATGTTGGTCCATGTAAGCCTTCAGATTTGTAAAATAAGCAAATGATTCAGGCAGCCGGGGGGTGAGGAAGATTGCCTTGCATCCCTGATCCGGGTGACCAGTATTACGATTGTTCAACAGTTAACGATAAACAACGGCGGTTGCTTCACCTTGCGAGGAAGGAATATTTAAGAAAGATGCTCCGGTCAGTCTTTCATTCCTTTCTTCATCCTCTGCTCATTATTCAGGCAAATTTTCTCTTTAGCAATATATTCCTGCCCTTCCCCTCTCATTTGGCTTAACGGTATTAATTACGGATTTAAAACGGACATAATTCATGAATTAATTACATAATTATTCTTCTTGTTACTTACCGGCATTGGTGCATCATCACTGCAAACGCTTTTCTTCATTTTACCGTGCAGGGTTGGCGCTTAGTTCTCTCTGCCACCTGTTCAACACCTTCACCGTGGTGTTCAGGGTGTATCAGCACTCCCGTCCTTCTCAACCCCCGGTTGTCGCACCAGCGGTGCCCGGGTTCTTCCTGTTGTGCCTTGACGTCCAGTAGAGATAAAAGGGAATGCCGGAAAGCATGAGTGCCAGTCCCAACCCCGCCTCACGCGGGCGTGTTATACAGGTGATGATAATGAGACAGAGGCAGAACAGGATGAACAGCCCTGGTACGAAAGGATAACCCCATACTTTGTACGGTCTAGGCATCCGCGGCTCCCTCACACGGAGAATAAATACTCCGAACGTTGTAAAACCATAAAAAAGGAAAGCAGCGAATATGAGCATGTCTGTCAGCTGGTCAAAGCTGCCCGTGAGTACGAGGAAGCTCGACCAGCAACTCTGTATCCACAGGGCAGTGCTGGGTGTGTTATACTTTGGATGAACATATGACGACCCGGCAAAGAACAGGTTATCCTTGCCCATGGCATAGAATATCCTTGCAGGCATAATGACGTTGCTATTGGTGGCTCCCAGCGTGGTTAATAATATCAATACTGAAAGGATCAGTGTTCCTGCACTGGCAGCGTAGCTGCGGACAACGATAATAGCGGCGATATCATTTTGCGTTTTGTAAACATCAATCAGCTGGTCCACGGGCAATACATAAAGGTATGTGAAGTTCACGAGGAGGTACGCAGTTATGACAATAGCCATACCGCTGAAAATTGATACAGGGAGGTTTCGGTTCGGGTTTTTTATCTCCCCGCCGATGAAACCAATATGGTTCCAGCCTTCATAAGCCCAGAAGGCGGCCAGCATGGCCATGAACATTGCCTTCACCAGGTTAAAGTCCCACCAGTGGCGCGGTATGTATGATGCCGAATTTGTAGTGATATTTTTCAGGCTTCCTCCCCCGAAGAGCAGGCCTGATACAACAATAAGGCCCAACCCGACGATGATCACTTTCGACAGGGTACTGCTGAGGAATGATCCGCCCCGCAGTCCACGGCTATTCAGGAATGTCAGTACCAGTATGGTAAGGATCGTCAATCCTTTCACGCCGGCATTCTCGAAAGGTTTAAATAATCCTAACAGTCGGATGTTTTCTATTGACTCAGGCAAATCAGGTAAGGGGCAGAGGGAGTGGAATGATTGTGAGAAGACATAAGCTATGGAAGCAATAGCGGCTGTTTTTATCACGGCGAACACGCTCCATCCATAGATAAATGCCATGAACCGCCCGTAGATCCGCTTATAATAGACATATTCCCCACCCGAGTCGGCCAGCATTCCTGCCACCTCAGCATTGCTCAGTGCGCCGAACAGGCTGATAATACCGGCCAGCAACCAGCACAGCAGCACCAGCAAGGGGGATTGGAGCGCATCGGCCATGGGAGCCACTTTTTTGTATACCCCTGAACCGATGATACTGCTCACAACCAGCATGGTTGCTGAACCAACCGTCAAAATCTGCACAAGCTTGCCCTGTGCCCCGGGTTTATGCGTCATATTATGTTGAGATCACAAACAAAAGTGACCTTTATCCGTGCTGCGGGCCTTTGTCATACAATATAAACCAAATATTCCGTATGCGTCATCACAATACCCTGTTTCCCGCCCCGGGTCTCTTCCCGGCAATGTTTTACAGGAACAATTCTGTAAAAACAACACAGGGCAGTTCATGAATCACTGTAACATCATCCGTTGTGTACAAAAGGTTCCGCAATTTATACTCTATCTACATCGCGGTAGCGGCCGGAATAAATGCCCCTTTGCAGCTAACAGGCCACAATTCATTGTCATGAAAAGATTCATTGTACATGCAGCAAAGCGGGACCATATTTCTTCCACATGGCACCAGCCAGAACAACGGGGTTCCCTTGCGGAACGGATATGACATTTTCCTCGCGCAAATCAACCCATTGGTCTTCCCATATCAAAATTTTCTCCGTGAAATCGTCCTGGTCAAACTTTGTTTCTCCCGACATATCGGATCTCATGGCTTCAAAAAGTTTAATCCAGCGGGGCAGGTAATAGCTGCTATACATTCCTGCCCAGTCCTTCAATGCATACCCGTAAACCTTGGGCAGGTGCCAGGCACAGGTAATGATTTCCTTTGCACCCCATTCGTATAGCTGTTCCTCAGCGGCGGTGGTGGCCCGTTCCCGGCTGTCACTTATCCATTTCCCCAGCAAAAATTCCTCCCTTGTGGCCAGTAATCCCTCGATCTCGTCCGAAAGACAACGAAAGCTATCCACCAAGGCATCAAACCTTTGTAAATCCTTATCCTTATAGCTTGTTGTGATTTCGTACAACAGGTGTCCTCCATATTGACCCATTACCTGCCTTAAGAGGTTTACCACATCAAACCGGTATGCATCGATATCCTGCAGCTCTTCTGAGGCATTCATAAGATATTGTATTCCCCGGACCGATGCTTCTGAGGGCCATATGTCACTTTCCACCGTCTGCGGACGGTTATTGATGGGATTCTTCTCAAATATCCTGGCTTTTGTATAGTAGTATTCAAAAATGTTCTTCCATGCAATGGTAATATTCTCATTGATTCTTCCGTATCGTGACCGCAGGAACCGTTCCTTCCATGCGTCCAGATCCGGCAATTCCTCCTCCCATATCATATCCGTCACATACTCATACATCACCGGATTGTAATCCAGTCCCTCGTTGATCAGACCCAGCCCCGACAGGTTCCCGTTGCCGGGGCCCGTTCTTGCTTTCTGCAGGTTTGAAGCCATCTGAGGCAGGTCTCCGAACATGTTTACACGGTCTCCGAAGTTGGAGAGTATGCACCATATCCATGGTTTGCCATACCATCCATCGAACCGGTTCCAGCCGGTAAATTTCCATTGTTCCCCGTGGAGTTCCAGGGCTATCAACCGGTCATCGGGTACCCCTTCAAAATAAGCTTTTGTGAGAACACTATCCCAGAATTCCAAACCGATGGCGAACGGCCAGGTCTGCAACACCCATATTCCCTCCGGATCGGCTGCTTCCATCCCTTCATAAATGGCCCGGCTCATATTCTTCAAATAGGATGTATCCTTGCCATAGGGTCTCATTTCAATGAACTGATCGATGGCATACAGATGGTCGGTTCCGTATTCTTTCGTTAATTCATGGATGAATTCTTTTCCGATGTCAGTAAAAACAGGTTCTTCCCAGTCAAGCATATACGTATCTGAGAATTTCATCCATGTCAGTTTCATCGATTTCAGGCCGGGGTTTTTATCGATAAATGCAGGTGGGACATGACCTGTAAAACCCTGGAGCACCGGGGTCATACCGAGCGCCCGTTCCCGTTCAAGAATCTTTTTCTGCAGGTTACATTCATTGTCGATCCAGCTTTGGGGTAACGGCCCTCCGTATCCATCCGAGCATCCCATTCTCCCGAAAGCATTGTACACCGGCCCGGTAAAAAAATTTGTAAGGTCCTCCTCGCTTAGTCCATATTTCTTAT